>JACCYY010000241.1 GCA_013696235.1 Sporichthyaceae bacterium
CGGCGAAGTACGCGACGTCGCGGGCGAGAGCCGCCGGGTCGCAGGCGACGTACGCGACTGCCCGCGGGTGCAGCGCTGCCACCCGTTGCACCACCGCCCGTCTGGCACCCGACCGCGGCGGGTCGAGCACGACGACGTTGGTGCGCGGGAGGCCGGGCCGGCCCAGCCACTCCTCGACGTCGGCCTCGACCAGGCGAACGGTCGGTAGGTCGTGCAGGTTGCGCCGGGCGTCGGCGACCGCGTCGACGCCGGACTCGACCGCCACCACGCTTCCGGTGTCCCCGACCGCGAGCGCGAGCGCGGCGGAGAACAGTCCGACTCCGCTGTACAGGTCGAGCCCGTGCTCGCCGCGCTGGGGATGGAGGAGCCGCAGCACCGCGCTGACCAGCGTGTCCGCGGCCGCCGGGTGCACCTGCCAGAAGCCGCTCCCGCTCACCCGCCAGCGCCGTCCGAGCGCGACCTCCCTGACCGCCGCCCGGCGACCGGGTCGCCTGGGCTCGACCTGTCCGTCAGCCAGCACGAGCGGTGGTCCTTCGGCGCCGATGATCACCTCGACGTCGTCCTGCCCGCGCCAGCGCCGCCGGAGCACGCCCGTCTCGTCCACCGCGGGGTGGGCGATCAGGCACCGGTCGATCGGGACCACCACGTGCGAGCGGTGCCGCCGCAGACCGGGTCGGCCGTCGGCGGCGACCGCGAGCTGGAGCCGCGTCCGCCAGCCGAGCCCGTCGTCGTCGACCCGCAACGGCTCGACCACGACGTCCCGATCGACGCCAGCCAGCCGGTGCAGCTGCTCCATGATCACCAACGCCTTCAGCCGACGCTGGGCGGCCACGGTGGCGTGCTGCCAGTCGCACCCGCCGCAGCGCCCGGGTCCGGCGAACGGGCAGGGCGGGACTACCCGGTCCGGCGACGCCAGCAGCACCTCGACCGCGTCGGCCCGCAGGAACCGCGAGCCCGGACCGCCGTCGGTGATCTTCGCGCGGACCCGCTCACCCGGCAGGGCGTGCCGGACGAACACGACGCGCCCGTCGAGCCGCGCGACGCAGTGCCCGCCGTGCGCGACGGGACCGACGACGAGCTCGACCTGCTCCCCGACCACCGGCGCCGCAGTCACCCGCCGCGGCGGACCTGACCAGGGGCCGACCCCTCCTCGCGCGACGCGGCCACCTCGGACGACTGCAGCTGCCAGGGCACGCTGGTCACCATGATCCCCGGGGTGAACAGCAGCCGTCCCTTGAGCCGCAGCGCGCTCTGGTTGTGCAGCAGGTTCTCCCACCAGTGCCCGACCACGTACTCCGGGATGTACACCATCACGACGTCCCGCGGGCTCTGCCGCCGGATCGAGTTCACGTAGTCGAGGATCGGACGGGTGATCTCCCGGTACGGCGACGCGAGGACCTTGAGCGGGATCGGGACCGTACGGAGATCCCACTTCTCGACCAGCTCCCGGGTCTCGACCGGATCGACGTCGACGGTCAGCGCCTCGAGGACCGCCGGCCGCGAAGCACGGGCGTAGCTGATCGCCCGGATGGTCGGCTGGTGCAGCTTCGAGACGAGCACGACGGCGTGGATGCGGGACGGCAGGACCGAGGCGTCGCTGGAGTCCTCGTCCAGCTCGTCGCGGACCCGGTCGTAGTGGCGCCTGATCGCCTTCATGATCAGGAAGAGCACCGCCATCGCGGCGATCGCGATCCAGGCGCCGCGGATGAACTTGGTCAGCAGGACGACGACGAGCACGGTCGCGGTGACGAAGAGCCCGACGCTGTTGATCACCCGGCTGCGCTGCATGCGCAGCCGGTTCGACCGGTCGGGCTCGGTCCTGAGCAGCCTTGTCCAGTGCCGGATCATGCCCGTCTGGCTCATCGTGAACGACACGAACACGCCGACGATGTAGAGCTGGATGAGGCGGGTCACCTCGGCGTCGAACGCGAGGACCAGGACGATCGCAACCGCAGCCAGGCCGATGATCCCGTTCGAGAACGCGAGCCGGTCGCCTCGGGTGTGCAGCTGGCGCGGCAACCACCGGTCCTGGGCGAGGATCGAGCCGAGCACCGGGAAGCCGTTGAAGGCGGTGTTCGCGGCCAGCACGAGGATGATCCCGGTGGCGGCGGCGACGAGGTAGAACCCCGGCTCGAACTGGTCGAACACGGTCCTGGCCAGCTGGCCGATCACGGGGTCCTGCACGTACTCGTCGCCGACCGGGGCGCCGTCCGGACCGATCAGCTGGGTGGCCGGGTCCTCGGCGAACCGGACGTTCGTGGCGTTGGCCAGCGAGATGACGCCCATGAGCATCGTCACCGACAGCAGGCCGAGCAGCGCCAGCGTCGTCGCGGCGTTCTTGCTCTTCGGCTTGCGGAACGCCGGGACGCCGTTGCTGATCGCCTCCACGCCGGTGAGCGCCGCGCACCCGGACGAGAACGCCCGCAGGATGAGGAAAGCCGCGGCCAGCCCGGTGAAGCCGGTCTCAAACTGCCCCTCGGTCGAAAGCGCGAGGTCCGCGCTCGGTGCCTCCGGGAGGCTGCCGAGACCCAGCCGGACGAAGCCCCAGGCGGCCATGCCGAGGATCGCCACCATGAACACGTACGTCGGGACCGCGAACAAGGTGCCGGACTCGCGGACGCCGCGGAGATTCATCCCCATGAGGAAGACCGTCGCGATCACTGCGGCGGTCGCCTCGTGCCCGCGCATCTGCGGGATGGCCGAGGCCGCGAACTGCGCCGCTGAGGAGATCGACACGGCAACCGTCAGGACGTAGTCGACGAGCAGCGCGCTGGCAACCGTGAGGCCGGCGTGCTTGCCGAGGTTGACGGTGGCCACCTCGTAGTCCCCGCCGCCGCTCGGGTAGGCGTGCACGTTCTGCCGGTACGAAGCGACGACCGTGATCATCACGACCACGACGGCCAGGCCGACCTGCCATGAGACCGCGTACGCGGTGAGCCCGCCGAGCGCGAGGGTCAGGAAGATCTCGTCCGGCGCGTAGGCCACGGAGGAGAGCGCGTCGCTGGCGAACACCGGCAGCGCGATGCGCTTCTTCAGCAGCGTCTCGTCCAACCGGTCGCTGCGCAGCGCGCGACCGATCACCAGTCGCTTGGAGATGTCCCCGACGCTCGGCACGCCGTGAATCGTAGGCCGCGGCCGGGCGCCGTGAGCAGGGCTACTGCGTGTAGCGTCGGAGCGCGCCTGGGACACCATGAAGCACTGCGACAACCACGAAGGGCAGCAGACGTGCACGTCGTCGTGATGGGGTGCGGGCGGGTCGGCTCGTTGATCGCCCACGAGCTCGAGCGCCTCGAGCACTCGGTCGCCGTCATCGACCAGAGCGAGACCGCGTTCCGCCGGTTGGGCGCAGACTTCCGGGGACGGACCGTCGCCGGGATCGGCTTCGACCGGGAGGTCCTCCGCGCCGCCGGCATCGAGGACGCCGAGGCGTTCGCCGCGGTCAGCAGCGGCGACAACTCGAACATCCTCGCCGCCCGCGTGGCCCGCGAGACGTTCGGCGTGCACAACGTCGTGGCCCGCATCTACGACCCGCGGCGCGCCGAGGTCTACCAGCGCTTGGGGATCCCGACCGTCGCCACCGTCCGGTGGACCGCCGACCAGATGATCCGGCGGCTGTTCCCGGAGGGCGTGCAGGCACTCTGGCGCGACCCGACCGGTGCGATCGACCTGGTCGAGGTGCACGTGGACAGCGGGTGGTACGGGTTGACCGTGGATGACCTCGAGCGTGCCTCTGGGTCTCGCGTGGCACTCCTGAACCGGATCGGCGAGGGCCTGATCCCGACCTCGGAGTCCGTCCTCCAGGAAGGCGATCTGGTGCACGTCGTCATGCGCGAGGACGAGGCCGATCGCGTGACGGACGTCCTCGGCCGGAAGCCCGAGGTGCGCTGATGCGGGTTGCCATCGCCGGGGCCGGCAACGTTGGCCGCTCGATCGCCGCTGAGCTGCTCGACAACAACCACGAGGTGCTCCTGGTCGACAAGGAGGCTCGCGCCATCAAGGCCGACAGCGTGCCCCAGGCGGAGTGGCTCCTCGCTGACGCGTGCGAGGTCGCGTCGCTGGAGGAGGCCGCGCTGGAACGGTGCGACGTGGTGATCGCGGCCACCGGCGACGACAAGGTGAACCTGGTCGTCTCACTCCTCGCGAAGACCGAGTTCGGCGTCCCCCGGGTGGTCGCTCGGGTCAACCATCCGAAGAACGAGTGGATGTTCAACGAGGCCTGGGGCGTCGACGTGGCGGTGTCGACCCCGCGGATCATGAGCGCGCTCGTCGAGGAGGCGGTGAGCATCGGCGACCTCGTCAGGCTGTTCAGGTTCAGCCAGGGCAACGCCAACCTGGTCGAGCTCACGCTGCCCGCCGACTCCCCGATCGTCGGCCGCAAGGTCTCCGACGTCAGCTGGCCGACCGACACCGCGCTCGTCACGATCATCCGCGGCGGCTCGGTGCTGCGGCCCGAAGGCGACAACCCGCTCGAGGCCGGCGACGAGCTGCTCTTCGTCGCCCACCAGGACCAGGAGACCGCGCTCGAGGACGTCCTCTACCCGCACGTCCGCCCACGCCACCAATGAGGCCCGTCCCCCAACAACGATGATCAAGGAGTTTCTGCCCCGGTCAGCCGTCCGGTCGTGTGGTCACGGGAGGCGAGGGGCAGAAACTCCTTGATCATCGTCAGTCGGGGGCCTTTTCGGCGGCATCACGCTCGTCCCGGCCGGTACCGATGACTTGAGCACGCGGTAGGTCACCAGCAGGACGACGAGGTAGAGCGGGACGCCGAGCGCCACCCGTGCCGTCCCGAGCGCGACCAGCGCGTCCTCGCCGATGAGGTAGAGCGGCAGCTGGACGGCCAGCCGGATCACAAACATCCCGACCCAGATCCAGCTCGCCCGCGTGTACGCCCGGACGAGGACCGGGTCCTTGCGCCAGCCCATGCCGGCCTGCGTGATCAACGCCAGCATCACGCCGATGACCGGCCAGCGGACGACGATCGAGATCAGGAACGCGAGCGCGTAGCCCGCGTTGTAGAACAGCCCGGGCAGGTAGAAGTCCTCGGCCCGGCCGGTGCGGCTGGCGATGAACGCAGCGATTCCCACGCCGAAGAACCCGCTGAGTGCGTACTGCAACGACTGGCCCTGCACCAGCCTCAGCACCGACAGCGAAGCAGCGCTTGCGAGCGCGATGATCAGCGCGAGCCGGAGGTCACGCCCGGAGAACGTGTACGCGAGGACGAACAGCACGCCCGGCAGCCCGGCATCGATCAGGCCGGCCTTGCCGCCGAACGCCGCCTGCAGCGAAACGGCGTCGTCGTGCCCGACGGGTCGGACGCCCGGCGACGGATCGGTCACGGCGCGCCAGCGGGTCGCAGCTCGTACCTGGGGTTGTAGATCACCCGGCGCCCGTCCTGCTCGCACACCAGGCCGGTCGCAACCAGGGCCCGGCCGGGCTCGATCGCCGCCAGCTGACGGCGGCCGAGCCAGATCAGCGAGACGACCCCCGAGCCGTCCCACAGCTCGGCCTCCAGCGCCGGCACCCCGCCGACCGGCCGGAGCGTGACAGTGCGCAGCGTGCCGGCCACGGTCGCCCGGCGCCGGTCGGGCAGGTCACCGATCGGGGTCGCACCGACGATGCTGCACTCCCGCTGGAGCTCTTGGGCGTCGAGCTCCTCACGGGTCGTGCTCAACCGTTCGATGGCACGCCGGACGAAGCCGCGGTGCGGTTTCGTCGCCGGCTCGTCCACTGGCTTGGTCATGATCAGCTGGTCCCGGGCTGGAGGGTCGGGACGCCTGCAGCCTCCGCCGCGTCGCCGGTCGTGGCCTGCATGACGGCCGGCACCCGCAGCGGGAGTGGGTCGCGCGGCGCCATCGGATCGACGCCCCGTACGACGACGGTGTCGCGCAGCACGTCGTCGAGCTCGCCGGCAGCCGACCGGTCCACGGCCGGCCCGAAGAACGTCGCGCGCAGCAACCAGCGCGGACCGTCCACCCCGACGACCCGGGTGGTCTGGGTCGCCGGCTTGCCGTCCGGGGTCTTGGCCGGGACCACGACCTTGAGCTCAGCGCCGTACGGTCCCTCGATCTCGGTGGCGGTCCCGCCGCGCTTGGTGGCGTCCGCGGCGATCTCACGCTTGACGTCGGCCCAGATGCCGCTGCTGCGGGGCGCCGCGAACGCCTGCAGCTGGACGCCTGAGCGCTCGACCACGAACGTGATCGCCCGGACGCGCTGGGCCTGCTGGTCGACCTCGATGCGGGCCTGCATGCCTGGGCGTCCGCGGACCAGCATCGCGCCGAGGTCGATGCGCCCCTTGGCCGTGTCCTCGTCGTCGAGGTCGACCTCGCTCGCGTCGAACGGGCCGTACGTACGGTCCGGTGGCGCCGCCTCGTCCGCGTCGGTAGCTGCCTCGTCGGCAGCACCCTCGACCGCGTCGTCGGTGGGGTCGTCGGCTTCGTCTGGGTCCAAGCCGCGGCGGCGACGGAACACGTCTGGTCGTCCTCTCAGGGTGAGTCGTCGATGGATCGAGGTGCTGGACCACCGTACGACGATCCGGTGACCCCACCGGTGGAACCGAAGCCGCCCGACCCACGCGCAGACCCGGGCAGCGTGTCGACCTCGTGGAACATCGCCCGCTCGACCCGCTGGACGACGAGCTGTGCGATCCGATCCCCGCGCCGCAGCACGACGGTCGTGGTGAGGTCGTGGTTGACCAGCGTCACCATGATCTCACCGCGGTAGCCCGCGTCGATCGTGCCGGGTGCGTTGGCGATGCCGATGCCGTGCCGCGCGGCCAGGCCCGAACGCGGCAGCACGAACCCGGCGTACCCCGCCGGCAGCGCGATCGCGATCCCGGTCGGGACGGTCACCCGCTCCCCCGGCGGCAGCTCCACGTCGACGGTCGTGACCAGGTCGGCGCCGGCGTCGCCCGGGTGCGCGACGCTCGGGACCGGGACATCCGGGTCCAGCCGGCGGACGAGCACGTCGACCAGGTCCTCACCCACGGCGACGGACCCTACGCGATCTGCGGTCCGCAGAGCTGGCCGTGGCAGGCTCTGCGTCGTGACCGCATACGTCGAGCGCCTCGCGGTGCCGGCCCGGTGGTGGGCGCTCGCCGGCCTGGCCGTGCTGGCTCTCGGCGCTGTCTCGACCGCGTTGCCGCTGTGGCTCCTGGTGGCGGTCCCAGCGATCGGCGCGCTGGCGCTCGCGGTTGGGCTCCGGTCATCCACCCTCGACGTCGTGGTCGACGACCGCGGGCTCTCCGCCGGACCGGCCCGGCTGCCGTGGACGGCCATCGGCCGGGTCGATGCGCTCGACGCCGCGGCCGCCGCCGCGCTGCGGAGCCGCGAGGCCGACCCCCGCGCCTACCTCGCGCTGCGCGGCTTCGTCCCGACGGCCGTACGGGTCGAGGTGGACGACGACGCCGACCCGACGCCGTACTGGTACGTCTCGACCCGTCGTCCGGTCGAGCTGGCGGCGGCGCTCGCACGCCGGGCGGGCGGATCTGGGAACCGGACCTAGGATCGACCCGGACGGTGCGGGCCCCTCGCAGGTGACCCGGACTCGCGCGGACCAACCTGAGGAGTGCAATGGCAGGCGGATCGCTCAGCTGGAAGGTCATGGCGACCGGGAGTGCGCTGATCGCCGGTGTCGCGGCGAAGAAGCTGCTCGAGACCGTGTGGGAGAAGAGCACCGGCAAGGCGCCCCCGCGCAACCCGGAGTCCCCCGACACCACCTGGGCCGAGGCGGTCGCCTGGGCCATCCTCAGCGGCGTCGTGTACGGCCTGGCCCGGCTGGTCGCGACCCGCCAGGTCGCCGGGTACTACAAGCGCTCCACCGGCCACCTGCCCAAGGGCCTCGAGGACGTCGGCGCCTGAGCGACCGGCAGCCCGGATCAGGAACGCAACGGGTGGACCGTGGTGCCGCCGCGGCCGCGCAGCTCGGCCCGGACGGCGTCCGCGAGCTCGCGGGTCGAGCGACCGTTCACGAGCCCGCCGGCGGCCGCGCCGGCCATGAACGGGCCGGTGCGCACGAACCGCGAGCCGATGCGGGCCGCGAACGTCTGCCCGAGGTTGCCCTTCACGACCTCGCCGAGCGCTGACCGCGTCCCTTGCGGGTCGAGCGGGTTCACCCCACGCGCGGTCGCCCAGGCCTTGGCGAAGTAGCGGGCGCGGTCGGCGCCGCTGCCGGTGACCTGGACGTCGTACACCTCGTGCAGCTCGGCCAGCAGCTTGATCTCGGTGGCCGCGACGGCGAGTGGCTCGGCCAGCATCTGCACCGCGAGCACCATCGGGTTACGGCGCAGTGCGAGGCGGACGGCGGCGACCCCGCCGGCTGCGCCGAAGGTGCTGGTCGTCCTCGCTGCGGCTTCGACCAGGGCGTCGGCGAGGTCCTCGCCCTGCCGGCCGTCGTGGTGGCGCTGCAGGGCCTCGAGCTCGCGGATCGGGATCCGCGGTGCGATGTCGTGGACGCGCTCGACGACGGTGTGCGCGCCGGATCGAGCCCCGGCTGAGACAGCGCGCGCGCCGGATCGAGCCCCGTCGGACACGGATCGTGCGGTCGAGCGGGCGGCACTTCCGGCGGCGCGCAACCGGCCGGTCAGGCGGTTGGATGCGGTGGCGGAGCCCCCCTGCGGGCTGGTCTCCGGCTGGGGTTCCCCGACGGGCTGCCTCGGATCAGGCAGCACAGTCCCGGCAGATGAGGTCGACGCCGCGATCGGACACGAGCTGGCTGCGGTGGTGGACGAGGAAGCACCTCGTACAGGTGAACTCGTCCGCCTGCTTGGGCAGGACTCGCACGGACAGCTCTTCGTGCGAGAGATCGGCTCCCGGGAGCTCGTGGCTCTCGGCGGCCTCCGCCTCGTCGATGTCGATGACGCTCGACGACGCGTCGGCGCGGCGCGCCTTCAGCTCCTCGAGGCTGTCCTCGGCGAGCTCGTCGTCAGTCTTCCGTGGTGCGTCGTAGTCCGTGGCCATCGTGGTGGCGCAACTCCTCAAGAACTCGTGCGGCTGGTGACCTGCGTCGTACCCGGTACGTCTCCGGCGAACCCCCGCGCGGAGGGGACCGGACGGCAGAGTCTGCACCACGAACGACCGGACCGTGCACTGCATTCCCGATCCACGTCCGGACCGGCGGACCAGCGGGGATCAGGACCGGGTCGGCAGGCCACCGGCGAGCTCGGCGACCTCGTCGTGCAGGAGCCCGAACAGGAGCGGTGGGGCGGCGATGACGAGCGTCTCATCGGCCGGCGCTCCCCAGGCACCCTCCACCCGCGCGCCGGCCTCGGTGGCCACGAGTCCCGCGGCAGCCAGGTCCCAGGGCTGGAGACCCTGCTCGTAGTACGCGTCGACGCGGCCCGTCGCCACCGCGCACAGGTCGAGCGTGGCTGCGCCGATCCGGCGGAGGTCACGGACTCGCGGGGCCAGGCGTCCGGCCAGCGCGCCCTGGACCGCTCGGTCCCCCGCGTCGTACCCGAAGCCGGTCGCCACGAGGGCGGAGCGGAGCTCGGCTCGGTCGTTCACCCGGATCGGCTCGCCGTCGAGGCGCGCTCCACCCCCGAGCGAGGCCGTCCAGGTCTCGCCGGAGACCGGGTTGTGCACGGCACCGGCCACTACCTCGCCGCGCCACCGGGCTGCGATGCTCACCGCGTACGCCGGGATGCCGTAGAGGTAGTTGACCGTGCCGTCGATCGGGTCGACCACCCACTGCACGCCGCTGGCCCCGGCGAAACCGGTGCTTTCCTCGCCGAGGAAACCGTCGTCGGGCCGCTTTGCGAGGAGCCGGGACCGGATCAGCGCCTCCGACGCGTGATCCATCGCGGTCACCACATCGGTCGGGCTGGTCTTTGTCGACAGCACCGCGATGCCCGGTTCACCGGCACCCGGTGGCCGGCGGGTCGCCACGAGCGCACCAGCCTCTCGTGCGACGGTCACGGCGAGGTCGAGGAGATCGCGAGGTTCCGGCGCGATCATGCTCGTTGCGCTCGGCTCGCGGGAGTCGAACCGGTCGCCGCGGCGTCTGCCCCGGCGAGCGCCGGCCTCGGACCCCGCAGGTTGGGGCAGCATCCCACCGGGCACACGTCGTGGCTCGGGCCGAGGCGGCCGAGAGACGCGCGCCTGGTCGGTCGACCTCGCTCGACCGCGGCTCGCTCGAGAACGAGGTCACGGACCATCTCGACGAACCGCGGGTCTGTCCCGGCCGTCGCTGCCCGGGCGAACGGCAGGCCGAGCCGGGCCGCCGTCGCGGCCGCCTCGGTGTCGAGGTCGTGCCTGACCTCCATGTGGTCGGACACGAAGCCGATCGGCACGACGACCACCGACGCGACGCCGTCGGCAGCCAGCGCTTCGAGGTGGTCGTTCACGTCCGGCTCGAGCCAGGCGTGCTGAGGTGGGCCGCTCCGACTGCAGTAGACGAGCTCCCACGGCAGGTCGCCGCCCCCTGCGGCGCTCACGCCGGCGGCGACCAGCCTGGCGGTCTCACGGTGCTGCGCTTCGTACGCGCCGCCCGACGGCCCGTCGGCTGGGCCACTGGTCTGGGCCATCGCGATCGGGATCGAGTGGGTGACGAACGCGAGGTGTGCACCCGCACGGACGTCGTCGGGCAGCTCCGCGAGCGCCGCACAGGTCGCCGTGACCATGGTCTCAGCGAACCCCGGGTGGTTGAAGTAGTGCCGCAACTTGTCGATCCGCGGCCCGCTCCCCGCGCCGGCTGCGGCGTCGGCAAGATCCTCCCGGTACTGGCGGCACCCCGAGTACGAGCCGTAGGCCGAGGTGACGAACGCGACCGCGCGCCGTACGCCGTCGTCGCGCATCCGCCGGAGCGCGTCGGCGAGGTAGGGGTCCCAGTTCCGGTTGCCCCAGTAGACCGGCAGGTCGACGCCGTGCTCGGCGAGATCGGCGCGCACCGAGGCGAGGAACGCCCGGTTCTGGCCGTTGATCGGGCTCACCCCGCCGAAGGCGTCGTAGTGGGCGCCGACCTCGACCAGCCGCTCGCGCGGGATCCCGCGCCCGCGGGTCACGTTCGCCAGAAAGGGCAGCACGTCGGCCGGCCCCTCCGGTCCACCGAAGGACACGAGCAGCATGGCGTCGTACGGGGTCGGGTCGGCGTCGTGGGGCACGCTCGATCCTCGCACCCGGGTGCGCCGGGCGACCGACCGGCCGGGTGGCGCGAGCCCGCGGGCGGCACGCCGAGCGGGGTGCTCGCAACGCCGCGCGCTGAGACGCAGACTGGCGGGGTCGTGGATCTCGTGGCCGCGGCGCCGACTGCCGAACCGGGCCGGACTTTACGGAAGGTCGCAAGATGCGCCAGCTACGCCTCGTCGGGCTGAACGAAGACGGTACGCGACTCGTCCTGCGCGACGAGCCTGCAAAGACTGACTACCTGCTGCCGAACGACGAGCGGTTGGCCGCCGCGTTGCGGGGTGACCGCGCACGGCTCGGCCAGCTCGAGATCAACCTCGAGAGCCAGCTGCGCCCCCGCGAGATGCAGGCCCGAGTCCGTGCCGGCGAGTCACCGGAGCAGGTGGCCAAGGCCGCCGCGGTTCCGCTGGACAAGGTCATGCGGATGGTCGCCCCGGTGGTCGCCGAGCGGGAGTACGTCGTCGAGCGCGCCCGGGTCGCGGCGATCCGCCGGGTCGGTACCGACGGACCCGGGCCCGTGCTCGAGCCGACCGTCACCGAGCGCCTCTCCGCCCGAGGAGTCGCGCCGGACTCCGTGCGATGGGACTCGCGCCGGCGCGACGACGGCGCGTGGGTCGTGGAGGTCGGCTACCGCCTGGACGGGCGCGAGCACACCGCGGAGTGGACCTACGACGCGACCGCGCGTGCCACCACACCGGTCGACGACGAGGCCCGGGCGCTGTCGGGGATCAAGCCGCCACCCGGGCCGGTGGACCTGTTCGGCGGCGACCAGGGTGAGCCTGCGGGTCCGGTGCTCACGGCTGCCGCTGCGCTGCGGCTGACCCCGCTCCGCGGTGGCCAGGCCGTGCTCGACCCGGCCGAGGCAGCGGCCGGCCACGACCCGGCCGAGGACACCGACGTCGAGCTGGCCGAGCCCGCGCTCGCCGCTGCCGGTCGGCGAGCCGCCAAGCGGGCGAGCGTCCCGAGTTGGGACGAGATCATGTTCGGCCGCCGTCGCTCGCGCGACT
>JACCYY010000262.1 GCA_013696235.1 Sporichthyaceae bacterium
GCGCCGACCCTGCGTTCTCGGCCGGGGTACGCGGGCTGCGCGTGCTCGTGGTCGACGACGAGGCGCCCGCGCTCGAGGAGCTCGGGTACCTGCTCCGTCGTGACCACCGAGTCGCCGACGTCCGCACCGCGGGTTCTGCGGACGAGGCCCTGGCCGCGCTCCGGCGAGAAGCTGCTGACGCGGTGTTCCTCGACATCCGGATGCCCGGTACGGACGGGCTGACGCTGGCGCACCTGATCGGCCAGATGATCGACCCTCCGCGGGTCGTGTTCATCTCCGCGTACGACGACCACGCCGTCGACGCGTTCGGCCTGCAGGCCGCGGACTACCTGCTCAAGCCGGTGGACCCCGGTCGACTCGCCGAGGCGGTGCGGCGGGTCGCGGCGAAGCCACGCGACACCGGGCCGGAAGGCGAGACGATCCCGGTCGAGCTCGGTGGGGTCACGAGGTTCGTGAACCGTTCGGACGTGCGCTACGTCGAGGCGCAAGGTGACTACGCGCGACTGCACACCGCCGACGGGTCGCACCTGGTTCGGGTGCCGCTCACCACACTGGAGGAGCGGTGGCGAGAGGCCGGGTTCCTCCGCGTTCACCGCAGCCTGCTCGTGAGCGTCGAGCACATCGACGAGATGCGGCTGGAGTCCGGGCGCTGCGCCGTCCGGGTGGGCGATGCGATGCTCACCGTCAGCCGACGGCACACCCGCGAGCTGCGCGACCTCCTGGTCCGCCGGGCCAGACCCCAGCGACGACCCACCTGATGAACCGATGACGGGACCCACCGAGCCCGGCCTCCCCCGCCGAGTCGTCGTCACCAGCCCACGGATGCGGGCGCGCCGCCGCACCAGCGGCTACGGCGTCACGCAGGACATCGACACTCAGACGAGGCTGGGCGAGGTCTTCATGGCGTCGCTCATCCGCTCGCAGCTCCGGCTCGCGATCTTCACCTGCGCGGCGCTCATCCTGGCCGTCGCCGTGCTGCCGCTCGTGTTCTGGCTGGCGCCGGACAGCTGGCTCGGCGTTGGGCAATGGCTGCCGTGGGTCGTGCTCGGGATCGGCGTCTACCCGTGCCTGCTCGCCGGCGGCTGGTGGTACGTCCGGCAGGCCGAGCGAAACGAGCGCGAGTTCGTCGAGCTGGTCGACCGGTCGTGACCGCGTGACGGTGCCGGGTCACCGGTGAGCCCGACCCTCTCCGTGCTCGCGGTGTCGGTGGTGTGCCTCGCCACGCTGGCCATCGGCGCGTACGGCCTGCGGCTGTCCCGCACGACGAGCGACTTCTACGTCGCGTCCCGGCTGGTGACGCCAGGCTGGAACGCGTCCGCGATCGGCGGGGAGTACCTGTCCGCTGCGTCGTTCCTCGGCATCGCGGGGCTCGTGCTGGTCGCCGGCGTCGACATGCTCTGGTTTCCGGTGGGCTACACCGCCGGCTACCTGCTCCTGCTCGTGCTCGTGGCGGCGCCGCTGCGCCGCTCCGGCGCGTACACGCTTCCCGACTTCGCCGAGGCGAGGCTCGAGTCCCCGACGGCACGGCGGGTCGCCGCGGTGCTCGTCGTCACGATCGGCTGGCTGTACCTGCTGCCGCAGTTCATCGGGGCCGGGCTCACGTTGCAGATCGCGACCGGTGCGCCGCGGTGGGTCGGTGCCGCGCTGGTCGGCGCCGTCGTGCTGGCGAGCGTCCTCGCGGGCGGCATGCGCAGCATCACGCTGGTCCAGGCGTTCCAGTACTGGATCAAGCTCACCGCGATTGCGGTGCCGGTGGTCTTCCTGGTCGCGGCCTGGCGGTCGGATGGCTCTCCGCTCCCCGACGATGCGAGCTGGGTCACGCCACTGCACGCGTTCGAGCACCCGCTCTACTCGACGTACTCGCTGATCCTCGCGCTGTTCTTCGGCACGATGGGGCTCCCGCACGTGCTGGTCCGCTTCTACACCAACCCCGACGGGGCCGCGGCCCGGCGGACCACGCTGATCGTGCTGGCCCTGCTCGGGGTGTTCTACCTCTTCCCGACCGTGTACGGAGTTCTCGGCAAGGTGTACGCGAGTGACCTCGTCGAGTCGGGTCGCGCCGACGCGGTGGTCCTCGAGCTGCCCGAGCGGTTGGTCGGTGGCACGGGCGGGCAGCTGCTGGCTGCGCTGCTGGTCGCCGGTGCGTTCGCGGCATTCCTGTCCACGTCGTCCGGCCTCGCCGTGTCGGTGGCCGGTGTGCTGTCGCAGGACCTGGTGCGATCTGAGGTGCACCGGACCGTTGGCGGCCGGATCCCCGGGGTGCGGGCGTTCCGCGGCGCGTCCGTGCTCGCGGTGCTCGTGCCGTTCGGGTTGTCGCTCCTCGGCCTCCAGCTCGCCGTCGCCGACGTCGTCGGCCTCGCCTTCGCGGTCGCTGCATCATCGTTCTGCCCACTGCTGGTGCTCGGGATCTGGTGGCGTCGGCTGACTCCGGTCGGAGCCGTCGCCGGGCTGGTAGCCGGAGGTGGGCTGGCCGGGATCGCAGTCGTCATCACCCTGGTCGCCGGACGAGGTGACGGGTGGAGCGGCGCCCTCCTCGCCCAACCTGCGGCCTGGACGGTGCCGATCGCGTTCGTGGTCATGGTCGTCGTCTCGTTGCGTACGCCGCACCGCGTGCCCCGCAGCATCGCCCGGACCATGGTCGCGCTGCACGCGCCGGAGAGCCTCGGGCTCGATCCGCCGGGCAGAAGCCACTGACGGCAACGCCGCGAACGCGCTTGCCGACGCGTTGGGCCGCAACCGCCGTACGTCCGCTCGGCGCGCCGTACCGACCGTTCACCGAACACTCCCGGGTGACCGCTCCGACCGCCGTCGAGCGCCCAGCACAGTGAGCGTTGTCACCCACGCGGCGGCCAGCAGCAGCCGCCCACCTCACCGGGAGGCCATGTGAGCACGGTCGGACGCCAAGATGCGCAGGTACCGGCCGCAGGCGGTGACGTGTACGAGCGCGTCCACGCGGACCCGCGGTACGTCGAGCTGCGCAAGCGGCATCGCAACTTCGTCTTCCCGCTGGCCGGGCTCTTCCTCGGCTGGTACTTCCTGTTCGTCCTGATGGCCGACTACGCCCACGACTTCATGAGCACCAAAGTCGTCGGGAACATCAACATCGCGCTGATCTTCGGCCTGCTCCAGTTCGTCTCCACGTTCGCGATCACCATGTGGTACGTCCGTTTCGCCGATCGAAAGCTCGACCCGCTCGCGGACGAGCTGCGCAACGAGGTCGAGGGGGGCGCGGCATGATCAGCTCCCGAACGATCAGTGCAGCAGCGACCGAGACGATCGGCGAGCCGATCGTCAACATCGGGATCTTCCTGGTGTTCGTGGCAGTGACCCTGGTCGTCGTGTTCCGCGCCAGTCGCAACAACCGGACGGCGGCGGACTACTACGCCGCCGGGCGGTCGTTCACCGGCCCGCAGAACGGGACGGCGATCTCCGGCGACTACCTGTCCGCGGCGTCGTTCCTTGGGATCGCCGGCGCGATCGCCATCAACGGCTACGACGGCTTCCTCTTCTCGATCGGGTTCCTGGTCGCCTGGCTGGTTGCGCTCCTGCTCGTCGCCGAGCTCATGCGCAACACCGCGCGCTTCACGATGGCCGACGTTTTGTCGTTCCGGCTCCGCGAACGACCCGTACGGATGGCAGCCGCGACCTCGACGCTCGCGGTGTCGTTCTTCTACCTGCTCGCCCAGATGGCAGGTGCCGGCGGTCTGGTCGCGCTGCTGCTGGGGGTGACCGACAAGACCGGCCAGGCGTTCGTGATCGCGGTGGTCGGCATCGTCATGATCATCTACGTGCTCGTCGGCGGCATGAAGGGGACCACCTGGGTGCAGATCATCAAGGCTGCACTGCTCATCACCGGCGCCGGCCTCATGACGATCTGGGTGCTGGCCAAGTACGGCTTCAACCTCTCGAGCCTGCTCGGCGATGCAGCCGCCGCCGGTGGCGAGACGGGAGCGGCACTGCTGGAGCCGGGCAAGCAGTACGGCGCGACCGGCACCAGCCGACTGGACTTCGTCTCGCTGTCGATCGCCCTCGTGTTCGGCACCGCAGGGCTGCCGCACATCCTCATGCGCTTCTACACCGTGCCGACGGCCAAGGAGGCC
>JACCYY010000281.1 GCA_013696235.1 Sporichthyaceae bacterium
TCGGTCTGGGCTATCTCCGCGAGCGGCTGGCGCGAGGTCGTCGGGTCGAGAGCGACCTCGTCAGGCAGGGCGAGATGCTCGGAGCCCTGTTCGCGCTCCGGGCCCGCGCGGTCGTGCCGCCCCCGCCTCCGGCCCTGGCGCGGCGCCCGCCGTACGGCCTCGGCCCCCTCCCTCCGGGTGTTCCGACATCAGGCTCCGAACCAGCGCGTGGGGTCCCTCCTCCAGATCCTGGGTACCCGGGCTGAGGCCGGCGCGGCGCGGCGGCTGCCGCGCGACGCGCGCGGCAGACGACAAAATCCCTGCGACGGGTACCACCGGGAGGCACGCTGTGCACGTGGCCGACCGCGAGCAGCACGATGTGTTGCTCGCCTCCGTCGTCGCGCTGCGGGCCGAGCTCGCTGCCCTCCGACTGCCGCTGCGCCTCGATGCCGGCGGGGCGGGCGACCGTGCGACGAGCGAACGGATCGCCGTCCTCGACCAGCTCGACGACTACGTCGTGCCCCGTCTCACCCAGCTCGAGGCGCCCCTCCTGGCAGTGGTCGGTGGTTCCACCGGCGCTGGCAAGTCCACGCTCGTGAACTCGCTCGTCCGGGCCGTCGTCAGCACCAGCGGAGTCCTCCGACCGACCACGCGATCGCCGGTGCTCGCGCACCACCCGGACGACGAGCGATGGTTCGCCGACCAGCGGATCCTGCCGTCGCTGTCACGTACGAGCGGGTCGGGAAGTGACCCTGGCGGCCTGCACCTGGTGGCGGAGCCAGCCGTCCCTCCGGGTCTCGCGCTGCTCGACGCCCCCGACCTCGACTCGGTCGTCGAGGCGAACCGTGACCTCGCCGGCCAGCTCCTCGCCGCAGCGGACCTGTGGCTGTTCGTCACGACGGCTGCGCGCTATGCCGACGCCGTGCCATGGGAGATGCTGCGATCCGCCGCCGACCGCGGAACCGCGCTCGCCGTCGTGCTGAACCGGTTGCCGTCGGCGGGCGCAGACGACATCACGCACCACCTCGCGGAGATGCTGGCTCGGCACGACCTCGGCGACTCCCCGCTCTTCGTCATCCCCGAGATGGGGCTCACCGACGACGGCCTCTTGCCGGCGGAGGCCGCTGAGCCGATCCGGGCGTGGCTCGCCGACCTGGCCGGTGACGCAGCCTCCCGCGCAGCGGTCGCCAGGCGCACCGTGGACGGCGCCGTCCGCAGCCTCTCCCGCCGGGTCGCCACCATCGCTGCCTACGCCGATCGCCAGCGCGTCGCCCATGCGGCGCTCGAGCGCGCGCTCGACGCGTCGTACGAGACGGCCTACACGCGCGTCGACGAGGCGACTCAGGACGGCTCGTTGCTGCGGGGCGAGGTGCTCGCCCGGTGGCAGGAGTTCGTCGGGACCGGGGAGATCTTCCGCGGGCTGGAGCAGCGGCTGGGCGTGCTCCGCGACCGGGTGACGGACTTCTTCCGCGCTCGGCCGGCACCCGAGGCGCAGGTCACGGTGGCGCTCGAGACCGGGCTCGAGGCGGTGATCCTCGACCAGGCCGACGCGGCCGCCGACCGGGCGCAGGCGGCGTGGGCGGCACTCGCCGGTGGGCCAGACCTGGTGGGCGACGACCCGGCGGCGCTCGCCACGCGGTCGGACGACCTGCTCGACCGCACGGCGCGGGCAGTCCGCGACTGGCAGGGCTACGTGCTCGACCTGGTCCGCGAGGAGGGCCAGGGACGGCGGACGACCGCCCGCTTTCTCTCCCTCGGCGTCAACGGCCTCGGCGTCGCGCTCATGGTCGTCGTGTTCGCCCACACCGGTGGACTGACCGGCATCGAGGTCGGTGTCGCCGGCGGCACGGGGGTGGTCGGCCAGCGCGTGCTGGAGGCGGTCTTCGGCGACCAGGCGGTCCGCCAGCTCACGGACAAGGCGCGGGCGGATCTCCGTACGCGCGTGCGGAGCCTGCTCGCGCACGAGCGCAGCCGCTTCGACCAGCGACTGGCCGCATTCGACGTCGATCCAGAGGCCGGCACAGACCTCCGCACCGCGCTTCGCCGCGTGGAGGCCGCTTCGTGACCGAGATCCTGGAGCGGCGCCGGCGCGAGAAGGTCGTGGCTCGGTTGCCGGAGCGGGTCGAGGCGCTGGGCCGCGCACTCGAGCTGGTCGACGGTCGACTGCCGGCGGAGGTGGTCGAGGCGTCTCGCGGAGTCGTCTCGCGCGCCGGTGACCGGTTGCGGCTGTCGCCGGACCACACGATCGTCGCCCTCGCCGGTGCCACCGGAAGTGGGAAGTCGTCGCTCTTCAACGCGATCGCCGGGTTGGACCTCGCGACGGTCGGCGTCCGGCGGCCGACCACGTCCACTGCACTCGCCTGCGTCTGGGGGAGTGCGGGCGCGGGCGCGCTGCTGGAGTGGCTCGGGATCGCGCGGCGCCACCAGGTCATGCGCTCGTCGGTGCTCGAGGACGCCGAGGTCAGCGAGCTCCAGGGGCTCGTGCTGCTCGACCTGCCCGACCACGACTCCACAGCCTCGAGCCACCGGCTGGAGGTGCAGCGGCTGGTCGAGCTGGTGGACCTGGTGGTGTGGGTGCTCGACCCGCAGAAGTACGCCGACTCGGCCATGCACGACGACTTCCTCCGCCCGCTCGCGAGCCACGCTGGCGTCATGGTGTTCGTCCTCAACCAGGCCGACCAGCTCAGCCGGCCGGACGTCGCAGCCTGCGAGGCGGACCTGCGCGCGCTGCTCGACGGCGATGGCTTGGGGCGCTCCCCTGTGCTGGTCACCTCGGCCCGCACCGGGCTCGGTCTCGGCCGGCTGCGCGCGCTGCTCGCGGAGCGGGTGCTGACGCGCAGGTCCTACGCCGCCCGGGTGAGCGCGGACCTCGCGGTCGCCGCCGACGCGCTCGCCGAGCACACCGGCGCGGGTGAGGTGGCCGATCCGGATGGTAAGGACGTCGCGGCGCTGCGGGAGGGTCTCGCGCAGGCGGCCGGCGCGGACGGCATCGCGGCCGCGGCTCGCCGCTCGTACGCCGGGCGATCGGCCGCGAGCACGGGCTGGCCG
>JACCYY010000290.1 GCA_013696235.1 Sporichthyaceae bacterium
GCCTCTCGCAGCTTCGCGAGGCCGCCGAGACCCACTTCGCGCACGAGGAGTCGGCGATGCGCGGGCTCTGCGAGGCCGCCGACCCGGTCGCGCTCGGGGCTGCGTTCAAGAAGATGGGCCGGGACGCCTCGCCGGCCGAGGGCATGTGGTTCATGCAATGGGTGGCCGAGGGGCTCAGCGGAGAGGACGCCGAAGCTCTGAACGGGACCATCCCGGCACCGGTACGGATGATCTCGCGGCTGGCCGCCGGCCGCCGGTACGCGAGGGTGCAGCAGGCCGCCTGGAAGTGAACGCACCTGCGGCGGAGCGATCGCTCCTCTCACCTGCCTGTGCGATAGCGCAGGTAGACCACCCCGTTGCCGAAGCGCCGCTCCTCGAGCAGCTCGAGATCGATGCGGACGCCGTTGGGCAGCCAGTGAGTTCCGCCGCCGACCACGACCGGGCTCACGAACCGGCGGTACTCGTCAACGAGACCCGCACGGATCGCGTGCGCGGCCAGATCGGGACCTGAGACCGAGAGATCCTGGTCGGTGTCCTCCTTCAACCGGCGTACGGCGTCGGGATCGAACTCACGGTTCATCCGGGTTCGGGCCGTAGACACTGCGTCCAGCGTCCTCGAGCACACGATCTTGTCGGCCGCCTGCCGCGGCGTAGTCGAGCACGAAGGCCGGCTGGTCGGCGAGGTTGTGGGCGGTCTCCCAGAACCGCATGACCTCGTACATCCGTCGCCCGTAGAGGTACGTCCCGATCGGGCGCTCCAGGTCGTTGACGAAGGCATGAACCTCCTCGTCCGGCACGCTCCAGTCGAAGTTGCCGTCCGTGTCCGCGACATAGCCGTCGAGCGACGTGATCGCCGTCGTGATCAACTTGCCCATCGTGGGATGCCCTCCTCCGCTGGCGCACTGATCCTCGGTGGTCACGTCGACGTCCGGATCTCCGGTCAGCCGGCCGCCGTGAGGCGGCGGAGTACCACCTCACCGCCGACCTCCTTGATCCACGCCGGGTCGCCGCAGACCACGAGCTCGTCGCGGGCCCGCGACAGGCCGACGTAGAGCCGCTCCCGGGCGCGGCCACGCTCGGACGACTCGTTGATCGCCAGCACGACAACGCGCCGCTCCAGGCCCTTGAACCCGAGGACGTGGCCGTAGAACACCTGCTCGGCGGCGTAGAACGACTCCCAGTAGTGCGACTGGCCCTGCTCAACGAGCGCGACCTGCTGCTGGTGCCGGTGGCCGGTCGTGAGCAGGGCGACGTCCTCCGGGCGCCACCCGCACTCGAGCAGCCGGTCGACCTCGTCGTCGGCACGGTCGATCGCCTCGTCCGGCCGGCACGCGACGAGCCGTACGGCGACGCCGTCACCGCCGCGCAGGCGCATCCGCATCGGCGTGAGCGGGTCGAACGACTCCGCGATCTGCCTGGTGTTGCGCAGGTTGTGGTCGAGCAAGATCGGGACCAGCGGGACCGGCGGACCACCGGAGCGGGCGAACACCCGCTGGCCCTCGTCGCTGAACACGAACAGCCCGCCGGTCTCGGGGTCGTTGAGGGCAGCGAGGAGCGGCGGCCACCACGAGTCGGCGAAGTCCTGAGCCTCGTCCACGACGACGGAGTCGAAGCGCTCGCCCGGCGGCAGCGCCTCGGCCAGGTCGAGCATCTGCGACGGCAGGCGGTGCTCCCAGTAGTCGCTGTCGTCGTCGCCCGGACCGGTCTCGGCGCCCCAGCGCTTGCCCAGCTCGTGGTACTCCCCTACGTACGCCGGTCGCAACCGGTACGACCAGCCCTGCACGTACCGGCGGAGGAACTCCGCGAGCCCGCGCGAGTAACACAGCAGCGCGACCCGCTCGCCGTCCGCGCCGAGCCGCCGCGCCTGCTCCAGAGCCAGCCAGGTCTTGCCGCTGCCGGCGCCGCCGCGGACCTCGACCCGGCGGAGCAGGCGGGTGGTGGACAAGATCGTCGCCTGCTCCTCGGTGAGCTGCTGGGCGGCGTCCTCGCGATCGACCGCGAGTGCGACCACGTCGCGCTGCGGGAGCCCGCGGCCGCGCAGGATCTCGGCGATGACCCGCGCGTCATCGGCGTCCGGCGGGCGGGCCCCGCTCTCTTGGGTCGACGACGCGGTCCAGAGGTGTTGAGCGATGCCGTCCAGCTGCTGGCGATCGATGATCGACCAGCGCGGGCAGTCGGGCAGCGCGAAGTCGGCCGGCAGACTCGAGCCGGTCAGCACGACCGCGTGGGCCCACCGGACCCTGCCTCGGCTCCCCCACCGCGGATCGCCCTCGACGTATTCGCGGAGCGCGTACTGGCCCTCACGCGCCTGCCGTACGGGGTCGATGATCTTGTCGCGGCGGTTGAACTCCTGGCGCCAGTGCTCGCCGTCGTGCCAGACCGTGCTGCCCTTGACCTCGACCGTGACGATCGCCGCACCGGGCAGCACCACCGCGATGTCGATCTCGTGGTCCTTCCTGCGGTCCGTGATCCGCAGGTTCGCCAGCAGCAGGTCCTCGTCGCGGAGCTGGTCGCGCAGCAGCGTCCACACCTTGCGCTCACCGGCCGTGGTGAATGCAGGGAACTCAGGTCGCAGCACCGGCACAGCCGACAGCATGGCCGAGCCCGGTCCTCCCGGCGAGGGCGCGACGCGTCGCATAGCACCAGCCGCGAGCCGGCGGCGGGAGCCACGCCGAGGAATCTTTTGGAAACTGTCGTACCCCCCAACCACGCTCCTGGCAGGGTTCGGGCAATCGGGGGGATCGAGATGTACGCGCACAAGGGTCGGATGATCGTGAGTGCGAGCGATGTCACGCGGCACCTGGAGTGCCCGCACCTGTCGTCGCTGGACCGGATGGTCGCGCTGCGCCGGGTGGTCAGGCCGAGGGGCGGGGACACCGCCATGACCGTCGCGGCCCGGCGCGGTGCCGCGCACGAGGCCGCGTACGTGAAGGCGCTCCGCGCAGCGGGTCGGCAGGTGGTCGCGATCCCGGCCGTCGGGACCGCCGGCGGCGTGGTCGAGGCCAGCCGGGCCACGGCCGTCGCGGCGCGGGCCGGGGCGGAGGTGATCTACCAGGCGACGTTCCTGGACCCGCCGTGGCGCGGCCACGCCGACTTCCTGGTCCGGCGCGACGACCGGCCCAGCCGGCTCGGCACGTGGTCGTACGACGTCGCCGACACCAAGCTGTCCCGTCGGCTCACGGTGCCGGCGATCGTCCAGATGGCCGTGTACGGCAGCCAGCTCGACCGCCTGCAGGGTCGGCCGCCGGAGTGGCTGACCGTGATCACCGGCGACCGGCGGGAGGAGCGGTTCGCGTACGCCGATGCCGCCGCCTACACCGCGCTGGCACGCGAGCGGCTGCTGGCGGTGCTCGACCTGCCGGTCGACGTGGCGTACGCGATCGCCACGACCCACTGCGAGGACTGCCACTGGCGCGGCCGGTGCGACGAGCTGCCCGCCGACGAGCGCCTCTGCGACGAGACGCACCTGAGCCGGGTCGAGTCGATGCGGCGGGACCACGCCGAGCGGCTCGCCGCGGCCGGGATCGCGACCGTCGAGGCGCTCGGCGCGACGGCGGTCGAGGCCATGCCGCAGTCGATCAGGAGCGCATCGGCGCGCGACCGTCTCGTCCAGCAGGCGCGGCTGCAGGTGGACGAGCGGCAAAGCGGCGTGCCGTCGTACGAGCTGCTGCCGGCCGAGGCGGGGCGTGGCCTGGCGCTGCTCCCGGCGCCGAGCTCAGGCGACCTGTTCTTCGACATCGAGGGTGACCCGTTCGTCGGTGATCACGGCCTGGAGTACCTGTGGGGCATCACCGACCGCGAGCGCGAGTTCGTCGCGTACTGGGGCCATGATCCGCAGCAGGAGCGGATCGCGGTCGAGGCGGTGATCGACCACATCGACGCCGCCTGGGCGAGCGACCCGGGCATGCACGTCTACCACTACGCGCCGTACGAGCCGTCGCGGCTGCGGACGCTGACCGCGCGGCACGGCACGAGGGCCGTCGAGCTCGACCAGATGCTGCGCAGCGGGCGGTTCGTGGACCTGTACGCGGTGGTGCGGCAGGGGCTGCGGGTCAGCAAGGAGTCGTACTCGATCAAGCAGCTCGAGGCGTTCTACTCACCCGGCGGGCGCCGCGGCGCGACGATCGCGGGGGCCGCCGCGAGCATCGACGCGTACGAGGCGTGGCTGGAGTCCGGCGACTCCGCGGGGACGCGCGACCAGTCGCAGCTGGACGCGATCGCGAGGTACAACCGGGACGACTGCGAGTCCACGCTCGACCTGGACGACTGGCTGGAGGCGCGGCGGGCCGAGCTGGTCGGGACCGGCGCCGACGTGGCCCGGCCGGTGGAGGGCTCGGCGGACCGGTCGGTCGCGGCGGAGATGGCGGCGACCGGGACCACCGAGCTCGCGGCCGCCCTGCTGGAGCGCACGGGCACGGCGGACGGGACGAGGGAGCAAGCCGCAACGGCGCTGCTCGCGGGGCTGCTCGGCTGGCACGCGCGCGAGGCGCGGGCGGACTGGTGGGACTACTTCCGGCTGCGGCAGGAGGTCACGGCCGACCAGCTCGAGCACGAGGCGGCGGCGCTCGGGCCACTGTCCGGTGCGACGCTCGTACGCCGGCTGATGCGGTCCGGGGTCTGGCGGTACACGTTCCCGCCGCAGGACACGAAGGTGTCGGTGGGGTCGTGGATGGACCACCACGACGGCTCCGGCACGACGATGGTGACGGGGATCGACGCGGTGGCCGGGTGGGTCGAGCTCAAGCGGGCCACGAAGCGGGCCGACCTTCACCCGGCCGGGCTGGTCCCGCCGGCCAGGCCGGAGGACAGGGGCCACCGGGAGGCGCTCCTGCGGCTCGGGAGGTGGGTGCGGGACAACGGGATCGACGCAGCCGGGCCGCACCGGGCGGCGCGGGACCTGCTGCTGCGGCACGCGCCGCGGGTGGGTGGCGCTGCGCTGCGGGGTGAGTCAGAGGCTGGCGTGGACGCGCTGCGTCGGGTCGCGCCGCTGCTCGACGGGACGGTGCTGCCGGTGCAGGGTCCGCCCGGGACCGGCAAGACCTGGGCCGGCGCGCGGGCGATCCTCGACCTCGTACGGGCCGGCCGGCGGGTCGCGATCACCGCGAACAGCCACGCCGTCATCGGAAACCTGCTGGACGAGGTGATGGAGGTCGCCGCAGCGGAGGGCGTGATCGTGCGGGCGCTGCAAAAGGCGCGCGAGGACCAGCGGTGCTCCGCGGCGCTGGTCGACTGCACCGACGAGAACGCCGAGGTGGTAGCCCGGCTCGACGCCGGCGACGTCGACCTGGTCGGCGGCTCGTCGTGGCTGTTCGCCCGGCCCGATCTGGCCGACCGGTTCGACGTGATCGTCGTGGACGAGGCCGGGCAGCTGGCGCTGGCGAACGCGCTCGTCGTCGCCCAGGCGGCCAGATCGACGATCCTGCTCGGCGACCCGCAGCAGCTGGCCCAGCCGACCCGCGACGTGCACCCGGCCGGTGCCGGCGCGTCCGCGCTCGGCCACGTGCTCGGCGAGCACGAGACGATCCCGCGGGATCGCGGGCTGTTCTTCGAGGTCACCCACCGGCTGTGCCCGGAGGTCTGCTCCGTGGTCTCGGCGATGTCGTACGAGGACCGGCTGCAGCCCGGGGGTGCGGCGCTGACCCGGGACCTGGTCGCGCCGGAGTGGTTCGGGGTGCGACGAGGCGTCGTCTGGTGGCCCGTCGAGCACAGCGGCAACCGGTCTGCCTCGACCGCGGAGGCGATCACGATCGGAGGTCTGGTCGAGCAGCTTCTCCTCGCGGTGCGCGTGGTCGAGGACGGGGTCGAGCGGGCGCTCGGCGTCGACGACGTGCTGGTGATCACCCCGTACAACGCCCAGATCGCCCGGCTCCGGTCGCACCTGCCTGCTGATGTCCAGGTCGGGACGGTGGACAAGTTCCAAGGCCGTGAGGCGGCCGTGGTGATCATGTCGCTGGCCGCGTCCAGCGCGGAGGACGCGCCGCGCGGTGTGGAGTTCCTGCTCGACCCGCACCGGCTCAACGTCGCGATCTCCCGGGCCCAGCTGCTCTCGATCATCGTCGGCTCACCGACGCTGCTCGCCTCGCGGGTGCGGACCCCGGCGCAGATGCGCCTGGTCAACGCCCTGTGCTCGGTCGCCGTGGCGACCCCGGCCGAAGCACCGGCGCGGGCTACCGACTCGTGAACGCGAGCCTGGCGCCGAGCGCGATGAAGGCGCCGCCGAAGAACCGCCGCATCCAGATCACGACCCGAGGGCGGGAGATGACGTGGTTGCGCACCGAGGCGGCGAACACGCCGTACACGACGAAGACGATGAGGGTGACCAGCATGAACACTGCGCTGAGCCCCAGCATGCGCAGGAACGCGCTCGGCTCGTTGGTGCTCACGAACTGGGGTAGGAACGCGAAGAAGAAGATCGTGAGCTTCGGGTTGAGGACGTTGATCAGGACGCCGGAGATGATCACCTTGGTCGCCGACGGGGCGTCGGCGGCGTCCTCCACCGTGAGCACGCTCTTGTCCCGCAGCGTCCGCCACGCCATGTAGAGCAGGTAGGCCACGCCCGCGTACTTCAGGACCTGGAAGGCCAGCGCACTCGTGTGCAGCAGCGCCGCGAGACCGGTGATCGCCGCGACCATGTGCGGCACGATGCCGAGTGTGCAGCCGATCGCGGCGATGATGCTGGCCCGAGCGCCGCGCGAGATCCCGGCCGCAAGCGTGTAGAGCACACCGGTGCCAGGCGTCGCGACGATGATCAACGTTGTCAGCAGAAACTCGACACCCACAGCGGCCCTCCTGGCGTGC
>JACCYY010000299.1 GCA_013696235.1 Sporichthyaceae bacterium
GTTCCTGATCGCCGTCCCGACCGGGGTGAAGTTCTTCAACTGGATCGGCACCATGTGGCGCGGCCACCTGACGTTCGAGACCCCGATGCTGTTCGCGCTCGGATTCCTGGTGACGTTCCTGTTCGGCGGCCTGACCGGCATGATCCTCGCGTCGCCGCCGCTGGACTGGCCGGTGTCGGACAGCTACTTCGTGGTCGCGCACTTCCACTACGTCGTGTTCGGCACGGTGGTGTTCGCGATGTTCGCCGGGTTCTACTTCTGGTGGCCCAAGTTCACCGGTCGGATGCTCGACGAACGGCTCGGC
The DNA here is from genome assembly GCA_013696235.1 of Sporichthyaceae bacterium. Classification (GTDB taxonomy): domain Bacteria; phylum Actinomycetota; class Actinomycetes; order JACCYY01; family JACCYY01; genus JACCYY01. The sequence continues at coordinate 305 of JACCYY010000299.1, forward strand.
AAGGTGCACTTCTGGACGCTGTTCATCGGCTTCCACCTGACGTTCCTGGTCCAGCACTGGCTCGGCGCTGACGGCTTCCCGCGCCGGTACGCCGACTACCTTCCGTCGGACGGCTTCACCTCGCTGAACACCATCTCCACGATCGGCTCGCTCGTCCTCGGGCTGTCGACGCTCCCGTTCCTGTGGAACGTGTGGCAGGCGCGCCATTCGCCGAAGGTCGAGGTCGACGACCCGTGGGGGTTCGGTGGCTCGCTCGAGTGGGCGACGAGCTGCCCGCCGCCACGCCACAACTTCACCTCGCTCCCGCGGATCCGGTCCGAGCGGCCGGCGTTCGACGCGAAGTTCCCCTGGGTGCACGAGCGCGAGCAGCCGCCGCTCGTCGACCAGGACAGCAACCTGGGCGCGTTCACGCCGGACTCGGAGGAGCGTGAGCGCTCGTGAAGATCGAGGGGCTGCTCTTCGGCGTCCTGGCCGCGTTCTTCGCGGTGATGACGCCGACGTACTGGTTCCTGGCCAAGGACCCGACCGGGACCGCCGCGCTCACCCTCACGTTCTTCCTGTGCGCCCTGATCGCGTACTACCTGATCTACACCGGCCGTCGGCTGCCGGAGCGCCCGGAGGACCGCAAGGAGGCCGAGGTGCACGAAGGTGCCGGCGAGCTCGGGTTCTTCAGCCCGCACAGCGTCTGGCCGCTCGGCCTCGGCCTCGCCGCAGCGCTGGCCGCAGCCTCGGTGGCGATCGGCTGGTGGCTCTTCGCGATCTCCGTCCCACTGGTCGGCGTGATGGTCTGCCTGTTCGTGTTCGAGTACTACCGCGGCGTGCACGAGGGCTGACGCCCGTGCGCGGCGACCGGCGGTCCGACCCCGGCCCGACGCGCCGTACGGGAGCCCGTTGCACACCCCCGGCGTGCCTATCCTCGTGGTGATGCGAACTGCTGAGAACCTCCGTCGCCGCGTCTTGGTGGTGGCGGTCGTGGTCGCCGTCAGCGGGACGCTGGCCGGGTGCCAGACCGAGGGCGAGCGACTTCGCGACCAGGCCGAGGCAGATGCACCGATCGAGTCGGCCGGCCCGGCCGCTTCGGTGGCCGAGATCTCGGTGACCCCGCTGCCCGGCGCCGCCGACGTCGCACCCGACCAGCCGGTGACCGTGACGGCGGTGAGCGGACAACTCACCGCGGTTGTGGTAGACGGGCCCTCCGGCGTCGTCTCGGGCGCGCTCGGCGCGGACCGCGCGACGTGGACCTCGACCGGGCTGCTCGGCATCGGCGCCTCGTACGCGATCACGGCAACCGCCGTCGACCCGAACGGGCTCGAGGAGACGATGCGGTCGAGCTTCACCACGATGACGCCGGCGGTGGAGAACACGGTCGACGTCAGCATGTCGCCCCTGGAGGGCGAGACGGTGGGGGTCGGGATGCCCGTGGTGCTCTACTTCTCCGACCCGGTGGAGGACGACCACCGAGGTGCGGTCGAGGAGCAGGTCGCCGTGACGTCGACGCCGTCGGTGGAGGGCGCGTGGCACTGGATCGACGCCGAGGAGCTGCACTGGCGGCCACGCGAGCTCTGGCCGGCCGGCACCGAGGTGACCGTGGACCTGGACATCGAGGGCGTCCGGGCCGGCGCTGAGCTCTGGGGCGGGAAACGGGAAGTGCCGTCGCGTGACTTCTCGATCACCGGCAAGGCCACGACGAGCGTCGTGAACCTGGCGGAGAAGAGTCTCAAGGTCTACCAGGACGAGGCGCTGGTCCGGACCATCCCGATCACCGGAGGCAAGCCCGGTTGGGAGACTCGCAACGGCACGAAAGTCATCCTCGAGAAGCATGAGGACAAGGTCATGGACGGCGCGACCGTCGGCATCGACCCGGGCGACCCGGAGTACTACCGGCTCGACGTCGAGTACGCCCTGCGAGTGACCTGGAGCGGCGAGTTCCTGCACTCGGCCCCCTGGTCGCAGGGAGCACAGGGTGCCGACCTGGTGAGCCACGGCTGCGTGGGCATGTCCGAGGCCGATGCGGCCTGGTTCTTCGACCTCACGACCCGCGGGGACATCGTCACCGTCACCGGCTCGCCGCGCCCGCTGGAGAAGGGCAACGGCTACACGGACTGGAACTACCCCTGGGAGGAGTGGATCGCCGGCAGCGCGCTGGCAACGACGCCCACCCCGACCGCCACGCCGTGACGCCCTGCGGCTAGCGGCGGGTGCCGAGCTCGCCCTGGTCGGCGGCCTCGATCTCGTTGGCCGCCCGCTCCTCGTGCTCGATCTCCGCCTCGTGCGTAGCGCCGTCGAGTCCGCCGTGGTGTGCCCACGCCGCCTCGACCTCTGCGCGGGTGGGCTTGGGGATCTGGGTGCCGTAGTACCAGCCCGACAGGCGCACCCGGGCCCGCGAGCCGATGCTGCTGCGGGCCGCGACGCCGTTGTGGTCGCTCGCGGGCAGGGCCGGGAGCGGGGCGTACTGGTCGTGCTGGGTGAGCTCGTAGATCTCGCGCTCGGAGATCGGTTCGTGCACCTCCATGAACTCACCGTGCGGGAGCCGCTTGATGATGCCGGTCTCGCGCCCGTGCAGGACCCGGTCGCGGTCTCGGCGCTGCAGCCCCACGCAGATCCGCCTGGTGAGGATGAACACGAGGACGGGTACCACGATCACCGTGAGCCGGAACGTCCGGGTCAGCTGTGCGCTGGAGAGCTCGAACCAGTCCGCGATGAGGTCGTTCGCGGCCGCCAGCCAGAGGATGCCGTAAAAGGCCATCACCGCGGTGCCGATCGCCGTCCGCGTCGGGGCGTTGCGGGGCCGGTCGAGCACATGGTGCTCGCGCTTGTCGCCAGTCACCCATTGCTCGAGGAAGGGGTAGAGCGCCGCCAGGGTGTAGAACGCGCCCATCATCACCAGGCCGGGGAAGATCACGTTCCAGGGCAGGGTGAACCCGAAGATCCTGGTCTCTACGCCGGGGAAGATGCGGAGTGCGCCGTCGAGCCAGCCGACGTACCAGTCCGGCTGAGTGCCGGCACTCACGATCGCCGGGTCGTACGGGCCGTAGAGCCAGATCGGGTTGATCTGGACCAGACCGGCGAGCAGCGTGGTGACCCCGAACACGATGAAGAAGAAGCCGCCGGCCTTGGCCGTGTAGACCGGGAAGAACGGGTAGCCGACGACGTTCTTGTCGGTCCGTCCGGCGCCGGGGAACTGCGTGT
>JACCYY010000335.1 GCA_013696235.1 Sporichthyaceae bacterium
CGCTCGGCCCACGCCGCCACCCGTACGCGGTCGATCTTCGACTGGTGCCGAATGTCGACCGGGAGCGCCGGCACGACGAGGACTGCGGTGACGTCGACGCCGGCCGCACTGCGGACCGCAGCGGTCAGCGCGCCTTCCGCGAGCGGCCGCTGGCGTGAACCTGGGTTCTCGAGCACGACCACCACGACCACTTGGGCGGTGCCGCGCGGCCCGACGCCGACGACGGCGGCCTCTCGGACCTCGGCCAGAGTGGCAACCCGCTGCTCGACGCCCACCGGGGTGAGCACGCCGCGGGCGGTGACGACGACGTGCGCCAGCCGCCCCTCGACCCAGAGCCGCCCGTCGACGTCGAGGTGGCCGACGTCGCTCGTCCGGTGCCACCCCCGGTTCCGCGAGCTGTCCCGCTCGGTGGCCCAGAGCCGGTCGTACCGGTCCTTGACGTGGGCTGCCCGTACGCAGATCTCGCCCGTCAGGTCCGGAACGCTGGTCAGCGTCCCATCAGCCGTGCCGTTCGTCGCGAGCGGGCTGAGCGCGAGCTCGACGCCGGCGACCGGTCGCCCGACGCACACCCCGTTGCCGTCCCCGGCGGCCTCGATCTCCTGCAGCGAGATGGTGGTCACCGGCAGTGCCTCGGTCATGCCGTACGGCGTGTGGAGCTCGGCGCTCGGGAGCATCGGCTGGAGCTGGCGCAGCAGCGCCAGCGGCACGGGCGCTCCAGCCGACAGCAGGAGGCGGACCGAGGCGAGCGCCGCGCGGTGGCGGGACTCAAGGGCACCGCCGGTCCGCGCGACGTTGCGCAACGCGCTCGGCGAAGCGAACACCAATGTCGCGTCGATCGCCGCGACCGCCTCGGCCAGCGCGGTCGCGGTCAGCTCGGCGGGTGCCGTGACGTCGACCGCGGGCACGACCGAGGCGATCCCGAGCATCGGTCCGTACAGCGCGAACGGCGCGAACGCAGCCACCAGCCGGTCGGACGCGGTGATCCCGTACGTGTTGCGCAGAGCTGCGACCTGTGCGGCCACCTGGCGGTGCCGGTAGACCACACCCTTGGACGGACCGGTCGCGCCGGAGGTGAAGATCACCGCGCACTCCGCGTCCTGCTCGGGCGGCGGGGGCAGTGGGCGGCCGCGGCCGAGCCGGGCCAGACCTCCGAGCGTCGCCTCCGCACCGAGGGCACGCAAGGCCGGCGTGAGCTCCATTCCCGCGGCGATCCGGCGGCCCGGCACCCGCATCGCGGCGACCGCGGCCAGCCCGCGGCCGATACCGATCGCGTGGTCCGGCCCGGCACCGCGAAGCGCTCGCCCCAGCCCGGCGAGCCCGAGCCCGGCGTCGGCCACCACGACGACTGCGCCGATCCGCCAGCAGGCGTAGAGCGCGGCCGCGAGCTCGGCACCTGGCGGGACCAGCAGCGCCACCCGATGGCCAGGGCGGACGCCGTACGCGGCGAGCCCGGCCGCGAGATCACGGACGCCCCGATCGAGCTGGCCGAAGCTCACCCGTCCAGGCCCGGACACCGATGACCGCGCGCCGAGCTCCACGATCGCCGTTGCCGGGTCGCCGGCCCGCTCGACGAGCGGAGACCACAGCCGCGACGGCGCACCTCCAGCTCGCGATCCGTGCAGGCCCCGGGGCAGGGTCGAGGGGGTGACGCGGTCGAGGTCGACGACCCATTGCCTGATCGCGTCGACGGCGGGCGGTGCGTCCTCGAGCACGAGGTGCGAAGCGCCCTCGTAGCGGTGGACGTCAGCCTGCGGGAGTCGCTTCACCAGGTCGAGGAGATAGCGCTCGGCGAACACCGGGTCGCGTGGACCCCAGATCACGAGGACGGGCAGGTCGGCGAGCGCGGCGAGCCCGTCGCGGATGCCGTCGAGGGTGGGTCGGCTCAGGTGATCGGGCTCGAGCGGGATGTCCGCGACGAAGTCCCCGATCGCCCGGCGCCGGTGGGCCCGTCCGTACGGTGCCGCGAACGCATCGCGGACCGCCATCGGGATCGCCGGTCGGGACAACGCGGTCGCGGCGCGCAGGAAGGTCGCCGTCCGCACGCTGACCGCTGCCTGCAGGAGTGGGGTCCGGGCGAGCCGGATCAGCGCCGGTGCGGCGGTGCCGGTCGGCTGGTGGACGGCGG
>JACCYY010000332.1 GCA_013696235.1 Sporichthyaceae bacterium
GCGTCGTGCCTGGTGGGGTCGAACCGGTCGCCGACCTGGCCGAATTGCACCACGCCGAGCTTGGTCAGGGACGCCTCGATGGCGTCGGCCACCGAGCGGAACCCGCCGACGAGCTCGCCGTGGTCCCGGGCCCGGCCGATGTCGTCGAGGACAGGGAAGAGCGCGGCGATCGCATTCGCTGTCGCGAGATCCCGTACGGCCTCACGGTCGCGCTCGACCCGACGCCGGTAGTTGAGGTACTCCGCCTGCACCCGCTGCAGGTCAGCCGTGCGCTCGGCCAGCTCGGCCTGGAGACCAACCGTCTCGGCGTCACCGTCGGTCGGCCACGGGTCCGGAGCGGGATCGAAGTCCCCGCCCGGTCCGGGACCGGGGCCGGCCCCGGGATGCGCCGGTCCGGCTTCGGCCGGACCACCGGATCCGGCCGGTCCGACCGGTCTGCCCGCAGCACCGAACACGCTGGGGCGGACCTCGCCGGTCACCGGGTCGATCCGCCGCCGGTCGCGGATGGTGGGACCGGTCGGCTCCTCGCGGCGCTCGTCGTCGCCTCCGTCAGCAGCGCTCATGCGCTCCGCTGCTCCGAGCTCGAGCCGGACGCGTCATCCGCGCCCGACCCGTCGGTGCGAGGCCCGTCGGTGCCGGGCTCGTCACTGCCGGGCTCGTCGTCGACGATCTCGGCGTCCACGACGTCCTCGTCACTGCCGTCCGAACCGTCCGATCCACCGTCGCCGCCGAACCCGCCCGCGGCGTTCGCCGCGTCGGCCTGCGGCTGGGTGTTCGCGTAGATCGCCGCGCCGATCTTCTGCGCCGTGGCGGCGAGATGGTCGCTCGCCGTACGCATCGCTTCCGCGTCGTCGCCCTCGAGCGCTGTCTTCGCCTGGTCGACGGCCGCCTGGACCTCGACCTTCACGTCCTCCGGGATCTTGTCGGCGTTCTCGACGAGCTGCTTCTCGGTCGAGTAGACCAGCGAGTCGGTCTGGTTGCGCACCTCGACCTCCTCGCGACGCTTGCGGTCCTCGTCGGCGTACTCCTCGGCCTCGCGCATCATCCGCTCGATGTCTTCCTTCGGCAGCGCGGAGCCGCCGGTGATCGTCATCGACTGCTCCTTGCCCGTGCCGAGGTCCTTCGCGGACACGTGCACGATGCCGTTGGCGTCGATGTCGAACCCGACCTCGATCTGCGGCATGCCGCGCGGCGCCGGCGGGAGGCCGGTCAATTCGAAGTTGCCCAGCGACTTGTTGTTCCGCGCCATCTCACGTTCGCCCTGGAACACCTGGATGAGCACGGACGGCTGGTTGTCCTCGGCTGTCGAGAAGACCTGCGAGCGCTTCGTCGGGATCGTGGTGTTGCGCTCGATGATCTTGCTCATCACGCCACCCTTGGTCTCGATCCCCATCGACAGCGGGGTGACGTCGAGCAGCAGGACGTCTTTCACCTCACCCTTGAGCACGCCGGCCTGGAGGCTCGCACCAACGGCCACGACCTCGTCTGGGTTCACGCCCTTGTTCGGCTCGCGACCGTTCAGGAGCTCCTTGACCAGGTCGACGACGGCCGGCATCCGGGTTGATCCACCGACCAGCACGATGTGCTTGATCTTCTCGATCGGGACCCCGGCGTCTGAGATCACGGACTGGAACGGCTTCTTCGTGCGGTCCAGCAGGTCGGCTGTGAGCCGCTGGAACTCCCCGCGCGAGAGCTTCTCGTCGAGGTGGAGCGGGCCCTCGCTCGACGCCGTGATGTAGGGCAGGTTGATCTGCGTCTCCGACGAGCTGGACAGCTCGATCTTCGCCTTCTCGGCGGCTTCGCGCAGGCGCTGCATCGCCATCCGGTCGTTGGCGAGGTCGACGCCGTGGCCGTCCTTGAACTTCTTCACCAGCCAGTCGACGACGCGCTGGTCCCAGTCGTCGCCACCGAGGTGGTTGTCGCCGGAGGTCGCCTTGACCTCGACGACACCCTCTCCGATCTCGAGCAGCGACACGTCGAACGTGCCACCACCGAGGTCGAACACCAGGATGATCTCGTCGTCGCCCTTGTCCAGGCCGTACGCGAGCGCGGCGGCGGTGGGCTCGTTGATGATCCGCAGGACGTTGAGCCCGGCGATCTCGCCGGCCTCCTTGGTGGCCTGGCGCTGGGCGTCCTCGAAGTACGCCGGCACGGTGATCACCGCGTCGGTGACCGGCTCGCCGAGGTAGGCCTCGGCGTCGCGCTTGAGCTTCTGCAGGACGAACGCGCTGATCTGCTGCGCGGTGAAGTCCTTGCCGTCGACCGTGTGCTTCCAGTCGCTGCCCATGTGGCGCTTCACGGACCGGATCGTCCGGTC
>JACCYY010000347.1 GCA_013696235.1 Sporichthyaceae bacterium
CGATCTACGCCCTGGACGCCGACGCGCTCCAGGCCGCCAAGCCCGATGTCGTGCTCACCCAGTCGACGTGCGCGGTCTGTGCTGTCGATCGGGCCAGGGTCGACGCCGCCTGCTCGATGGGCACGGCGGAGGTCGTCTCGTACGATCCAGCGACCTTGGCGCAGATCCTCGACGGCATCGCGATGATCGCCAAGCTGCTCGAGGTCCCGGCCGAGGGGGAACGGCTCGTGGGGAACCTGCGCCGCCGCCTCACTGCCGCCTCCTCCTGGCTCGGTGACGGCAGGACCGCTCGCCCGCGCGTGGCCGTGGTCGAGTGGCCGGACCCGGTCTACGCACCGGGACATTGGGTGCCCGATCTGGTCGAGGCCGCCGGCGGGCACTCGGTGTTCGGCACGAGCGGAGCGCGATCCGTACGGGCCAGCATCGACGATCTTGTCGCGACCCGTCCCGACGTCGTCGTGCTCGCGTTCTGCGGCTACGACACTGCCACCACCGCGACGATCGAGGAGGGGCTCCGCGACCGCGAGGACTGGCAGCCGGTGTACGCCCTCGGAGTGCCGGTCGTCTGCGTCGACGGCTCGGCCCACTTCAGCCGCCCGGGTCCTCGGGTCGTCGACGGCGTGGAGCACCTCGCCGCTGTCCTCCGCAGTCGTTTCCTTCAGGTCTCGGACGCTTGACCTCAGCATGCTGGCGCGGGACGGTCGTCGGCGTGGAGGCTCTGAGGCGCTGCCCGCGCTGCGGCACGCCGGCCCGTGAGCCGGACGTGTGGTCGGCTGCGTGGACGTGCGCTCGGCACGGTCCGGTTGAGCCGCTGCACCCCTTCGGCCAGCCCACTGCTGCGCTCACGACGTACGTCGCGGAGCGGGCCCGGGTCCCGTTGTGGGTGCCCTGGCCGTTGCCGGCCGGCTGGCTCGTGACCGGCGTCGGTCACGCCGGTGCCGACGCACAGGGCGCCAGCGCGACCGTGCTGGCCTGCTCCGGGCCGAACCCGCTGGGCGGGCCTGCGGATCTGCTCCTCGTCGCCGAGGAGCCGACGGTCGGGCTCGGTGCGTCCTACGCCGCCCTGGCCGGGGCCGATCCGGGCGAGACGTTCGACGGGACCCCGCCGCACGCCAAGGTTCAGGTCGGCGGCCACCCGGTGCCGTTGTGGAACTTGCCCGGGCCGGTCGACCGCGCCGTGTACGTCGGTGAGGCGGAGGGTTGCTGGCTCTGGTTGATCCTGCACCCGGCGAGTGCCGGAGCGCTGCTGGCGGAGCGGCTCCGGCTGGCCGACGTCCGGGACCTCGGTGCCGAGGTCGAGATGGTCCCGTTCGGCGCGCTCTCGCCGCGCGTCCACCTGACTCCGCCGACTGGGTGATCCGCGGCTCCGGTGGCCGGCGCGGTCTAGCATCGGCGACCTCATGCGCATCGATCTGCACACCCACAGCTCGGTGTCAGACGGGACTGACACCCCGACCGCGCTCGTGCACGCCGCGGCGGCGGCGGGGCTCGACGTCGTTGCGCTCACCGACCACGACACCACGGCCAGCTGGGGCGAGGCGGCGCAGGCCGCAGGAGAGGCCGGCGTCACCCTGGTCCGGGGCACCGAGATCTCGACCCTGTTGGACGGGTCGAGCGTCCACCTGCTCGGCTACCTCTTCGATCCGGACGATGCCGCGCTCGCCGCCGAGCTCGACCGGATCTGCAACGACCGGATCCCCAGGTTGCAGCGGATGACCGCGCTCGCCCAGAGCGAGCTCGGTTCGCAGGTCACCTGGGAGCACGTGCTGACCGCGGCCGGCGACGCCGAGTCCGTCGGCCGGCCGCACCTGGCCGACGCCTTGATCTCGCTCGGCGAGGCGAGCTCGCGCGAGGACGCGTTCGACCGGCTGATCGGCCCGTCGAGCCGCGCGTACGTGCCCAAGCACGCCCCGGACACCTCCACGGCGATCAGACTGGTCCGGACCGCCGGCGGCGTCCCGGTGGTCGCGCACCCCTGGGCGCGTGGTCGGCGCGGTGTGCTCGACGTGGCCACGCTCGGCCGGCTGCGCGACGCGGGTCTGGTCGGCATCGAGGTCGACCACCTCGACCACGACGACGCGACCCGGGCCGAGCTCAGCCGGATCGCGGACGAGCTGGGTCTGGTGCCCACCGGGTCGAGCGACTACCACGGGCACGGCAAGCAGGGGTACGGGCTCGGCGTCTGCACGACCAGCCCGCAGTCGTACGAGGCGATCCTCGCCGCAGTCGGCTCGAACGGGGTCAATCCCGTCCCGTGAAGCGGGGAAGCACCTCGGACTGGTAGAAGTCGAAGAACGGCTGCTGCTCGTCGCCCATCTGCCCCACGTAGACCTCGTCGTACCCCGCGTCGACGTACTCCTGCAGTGCCTGCACGTGGGCGTCCACGTCCGGTCCGCAGACGACGCTCTCGCCGGTCATCTCCTCGGTGACCAGCTCGGAGACCTGCATGAAGTGCTCGGGTGTCCGGAGCACCTGCGCGAGCTCGCCGGGCACCCCGGAGTTCGCCCAGAGTCGGTGGGCGGTCCTTCTCGCCGCTGCCTCGTCGGTGCCGTAGCAGACCTTGACGCCGCCCTGCGCCGGGCCCTTGCCGCCGTGCTCCCGGTACGACCGGAGGTCCTCTGCGCTCGGCTTCGTCGTGATGAAGCCGTCTGCGATCCGAGCGGCGACCTCCAGCGCGGCCGGCCCGAACGCGGAGACGTAGACCGGCGGCGGCTCGTCGGGCATCGAGTAGATCCGCGCGTGCTCGACGACGTAGTACTTGCCGTCATGGTTGACGACCTCACCGGTCCACAGCGAGCGCATCACCTCCACCGCCTCCTCGAGCATCTCCAGGCGAACGGCAGCCAGGGGCCACGGGTCACCGAGGATCTGCTCGTTCAGCGCCTCACCGGTGCCGACGCCGAGCCCGAAGCGACCCTCGTGCAGCAGCGCGCTCGTCGCGGCTGCCTGGGCGATGATCGCGGGATGCACGCGCACGCTCGGGCAGGTCACGGCGGTCGTCACGGGCAGGTCGGTGGCCTCGGACAGCGCGCCCAGCACCGCCCAGACGAACGGGCTCTCGCCCTGCTCGTCGTTCCACGGGTGGAAGTGGTCAGAGATCCACAGCGCCTCGAACCCGGCGGCCTCGGCCCACCTGGCCTGCCGGACGAGCGCCTTGGGATCGTGCTCCTCCGACGTCAGGAAGTACCCGATCTTCATGTGAACTCCAAGCTCGGCTCGCGACGGTGGCGGGCCACGCTAGCGTCTCACCCACCGTGGACCTGAAGTTGTTCGGCGAGGTCTTCATCACGCTGTTCGTGATCATGGACCCGCCGGGGACGATCCCCGTGTTCCTCAGCCTGGCCAGCGGTCAGCCCTCGAAGATGCGGCGCCGGATGGCCTGGCAGGCGGTCACGGTGGCGTTCGTGGTGATCGTGGTGTTCGCCGCGTTCGGCCAGCAGATCCTCGACTATCTCGGGATCACGCTGCCGGCGCTGCAGGGAGCCGGTGGGCTCCTCCTCCTGCTCGTCGCGCTGCAGCTCCTGACCGGGCAGGTCGACGACCCGGTCGCCAAGGACAACGTGAACGTGGCGCTCGTCCCGCTCGGGACCCCCCTGCTGGCCGGGCCGGGCGCGATCGTCGCGACGATGGTCTTCGTCTCGGTGATCGACACCACGGAGGACCTGATCGCGGTGGCGGCCGGCATCATCGCCGTGCACATCGTCATGTGGATCGTGCTGCGCTACTCGGTGCTCATCCTCCGGTTGCTGCGCGACAGCGGCATCACCCTGGTGACCCGGATCGCCGGGCTGCTGCTGTCCGCGATCGCGGTGCAGCTGGTCGCCGACGCCGTACGCGCGTTCGTCGACGGGTCGGGCTGACCTCAGTCGGGCGGCTCGGCGGCGTCCCAGAACGCCAGGATGGCGCGCGCCGTTGCCTCCGGTTCGTCAACGGCCGGGGAGTGACCGGCCCCGGCGACGAGCGTGAACGTCGCATCGAGGCGCTCGGCCATCGCGGCGAGCTCGCCCGCGCTCCAGACGTCCTCGTCGGCGCCGGAGAGGACCAGAAGCGGCACGGTCCTGGTGCGCAGATCGACCAGCCGGTCCTCGTCGGCGAGCAGCTGGCTGGCCGCGACGGTCAGCGCCATCGGATGGGTTTGCACGAACCTGGCGTGGAGGAACGCCTCGACTGCGGGCTCCGGATCGATCTCGCCGAGCTCGCGCTCGAGCTCCCGCTTGGTACGCCAGATCGTCTCCATGTCGCGCTCGGGCAGCGCCGCGGACAGCAGCGCCAGGTCGGCCAGCGTCCGGGCGCCGGCGACCCGGCCGGGTCCGGAGTCCATCAGCGTGAGGGTCGCGATGGTCGTGCCGTCGTGGTCGAGCGCTGCAGCGGTCCGCGCCACGTACCCGCCGAACGAGTGGCCGACGAGGTGGACGCGACCGCCGAGCGCGCGCGCGGCGGCGAGCACGTCGAGGCCGAGCTCGGCGAGCGCGTACGACGACGGGTCGGCCGAGCCCGGCGACTGGTACTGGCCGCGCTGGTCGACCGCGACCACCCGGCGTCCGCTGGCTGACAGCGGCCCCAGCACCGCGAGGAAGTCCTCTTTGCTCCCCGTGAAGCCCGGCACGAGCAGGGCCGGCAGCCGATCGGCCATCCCGCTCGTCGGCTCGGCGACGAGGCTGGCCAGGTCGCCGCGGGCAGTCGTCAGCGGGCCAGCACGAGCGTTCGGCGGCAGCTCGAGTGTTCGCGGCCGGCTCACGGCGGCCACCGTACCCGGCGTGTCGCTCGAG
>JACCYY010000036.1 GCA_013696235.1 Sporichthyaceae bacterium
GACCGCACCACTGCTTGTCGTCGTCCTGTCGCACAAGCAGGCCTATCTCGACCGGTACGCCGAGCCCGACAAGGGCTGGACCGATCGCGACGAGGCGCGCTGGCCGGTCCCGTACTGGGACGTCGACGCCGGGATGGCCGCAGTGCTCATGCTGCTGACAGCCGTGGACGAAGGTCTCGGCGCGTGCTTCTTCGGCGTCGAGCCAGACCGCCTCGACGACCTGCGGTCCGCGTTCGACATCCCCAGCGGCTACCGGCCGGTCGGCGTGGTCAGCGTCGGCTACCGCGCTGTGGACAAGCCGTCGCCCTCGCTGCTGCGCGGCCGACGCGGCGTGGAACAGGTCGTGCACCGTGGTCGCTGGGGAGGGAGCTCAGCGGCCGGGCAGAGCGGCTGATCAGGCCGGAGCCCCGGCCGGGCGGGTGACCCGGCGGCGCTTGGGCTTCGTCGTCGACGGCTCCAAAGGTGGGTCGGTCTGGCTCAGATCGGTGGGCGAGACGTCCTCGGTGAGGAGCGTCGCGTCGGTGTCGGCGCTGAGGTGGTGGACCTCGATCTCGGTGTCGGTGTCAGCCGCGGCGGCGGCGTCCTCGTCCGCCGGCCGGTCACCGTTCGTCAGGTGCGCGCGGCTGGCCGCCGCGGCGATCGCCTTGATCACCTCGGTTGCCTTGCGACCGTTCGCCGGGTCCCGGCCGGGCTCGGCGGACTTGCCCTTCTTCCCGCTCTTGCCCGCGCCACCTGAGCCCTTCGACTTCTTCCCGCTCGGCTCGTCGCGCCGATTGTTCTGTCCTTCGTCGTCACGCTGCGCCTTCTGTGCGATCGGCTCGCCGTGCACGTGGACGCCGCGGCCCTGGCAGTGCTCACAGGTCTCGCTGAACGCCTCGAAGAGTCCGACGCCGACCCGCTTGCGGGTCATCTGCACGAGGCCGAGCGAGGTGACCTCGGCCACCTGGTGCCGAGTGCGGTCCCGGCCCAGGCACTCGACCAGGCGACGCAGCACGAGGTCTCGGTTGCGCTCAAGCACCATGTCGATGAAGTCGATCACGATGATGCCGCCGACATCGCGCAGCCGGATCTGGCGGACGATCTCCTCCGCCGCCTCGAGGTTGTTCTTCGTCACGGTCTCCTCGAGCGAGCCACCGGAGCCGGTGAACTTGCCCGTGTTGACGTCGACGACGGTCATCGCCTCGGTGCGGTCGATGACGAGCGAGCCGCCGGAGGGGAGCCAGACCTTGCGGTCGAGCGCCTTGGCGATCTGCTCGTCGACGCGGTACTCCGCGAACACGTCCTGGTCGCTCTCCCACCGGGTGACCCGGCCGAGGAGGTCGGGAGCGACGCTGCCGACGTACGTGTGCAGGGTGTCCCAGGCCTCGGCACCGGAGATCACGAGGCCGGAGACGTCTTCGTTGAACATGTCTCGGACCACCTTGATCGCGAGGTCGGGCTCCGCGTAGAGCTGGCTCGGCGCCGAGGCCTTGGCCAGATTCGTCTCGATCTGGTTCCACTGCGACTCGAGCTGCTTGACGTCGCGGGTCAGCTCTTCTTCCGAGGCGCCCTCGGCGGCCGTACGGATGATCACGCTCGCCTCGTCGGGGAACACCTTCTTCACGATCGACTTCAGGCGGTTGCGCTCGTTCTCCGGCAGCTTGCGGCTGATCCCCGACATCGACCCGCCCGGCGCGTAGACCAGGAAGCGGCCAGGCAGGCTCACCATGCCGGTGAGCCGCGCACCCTTGTGCGCAACAGGATCCTTGGTCACCTGAACGAGTACCGGCGTGCCGCTGGACAGCACGCTCTCGATCCGCTTGGGCTTGCCCTCGAGACCGAGCCGCGACCAGGCCACCTCGCCGGCGTAGAGCACGCCGTTGCGGCCCTTGCCGATGTCGATGAACGCCGCCTCCATCGCGGGCAGCACGTTCTGCACCCGCCCGAGGTAGACGTTGCCGACGTAGGACGTCTGGCTCGACTGCGTGACGTAGTGCTCGACCAGGACGCCGTCCTCGAGCACGGCGATCTGGGTCCGCGTGGCGTTCTGGCGGACGACCATGACCCGGTCGACGGCCTCGCGGCGGGCCAGGAACTCGGCCTCGGTGAGGACGGGAGTACGCCGACGAGCCTGGTCCCGGCCGTCCCGGCGACGCTGCTTCTTCGCCTCGAGCCGAGTGGACCCGGCGACGCCGGCCACCGCGTCGTCGCTGGACGGGCGCGCATCCCGGACCTTGACCACGGTCTGCGGCGGGTCGTCGGGCGAGGGGGTGGGTGCGGTGTCACCTGAGCGGCGACGGCGACGCCGGCGGCGGCTGCTGCTCGAGCCCGAGCCGGTCTCGTCGGTCGGCTGGTCGTCGTCGGTCCCGTCGTCCGCGGCGCTGCGCCCAGGCTCGGACCGGTCGTCATCGGCCGCCCCGGCGTCGGGCTCGGTCCCCGGGCCCGGCTTGGAGCCGCCCGACCGAGAGATGGACCTCGACCGACTCGATCGGCTGGTCGGGGCAACCGCAGCGGTGTCGTCAGACGGCTCCTCGACCTCGTCGCTGCCATCGGTGGTGTCGGCGGTCTCGCTGTCGCCGTCGTCGGACGTCGCGGGCTTGCGGCCCCGGCCTCGGCTGCCCCGACGACGTCGACGCGAGCTGGAGGATGGCTCAGCAGCGTCGTCGAGGCCGCCCTCAGCGCTGGTATCGGCGCGATCGTCCCCCGGCGCCTCGTCGACCTCGGCCACGGCGTCGACCGCGCGATCACGGGAGGAGGCGTTGGCGGCAGTCTCGGTGGACGGGTCAGCGGCCGCTGCGGACCTGGAACGGGTGCGACGGGATCGCGTCGGTGCCGGCTCGACGGGCGCCTCACCAGAACTGGTGGTGGACGCGTCGGCGGAGGCGTCCACGCTCGCGGCCCTCGGCACGTCTTCGGCGTGCCCCGGTGCCCCGGCCGTCCTGGACGCCGACCGCGTACGGGTCCGCTGGGTCGCGGTGGTGGGGGCTTCCGACGTCGCGGTCGGAGGC
>JACCYY010000060.1 GCA_013696235.1 Sporichthyaceae bacterium
GTGTTCAGCCCGCACCCGGGGCGGCGGGTCGTGCTGGCCACCAACGTCGCCGAGACCTCGCTGACCGTGCCCGGCATCCGGTACGTCGTGGACGCCGGCACCGCGCGCATCTCGCGGTACAGCAACCGGACGAAGGTGCAGCGGCTCCCGATCGAGCCGATCTCCCAGGCGTCGGCGAAGCAGCGGGCAGGGCGGTGCGGCCGCCTCGCGGACGGCATCTGCATCCGGCTCTACAGCCAGGTCGACCACGACAGCCGGCCGGCGTTCACGGAGCCGGAGATCCAGCGCACGAGTCTCGCGTCGGTGATCTTGCAGATGGCGGCGCTGGGCCTGGGCGCGGTCGAGCGGTTCCCGTTCATCGACCCGCCGGACGCCCGCCAGGTTCGTGACGGGGTCGCGTTGCTCGGCGAGCTCGGCGCGCTCGAGCCGGCTGCCCCCGACGACCTGGCGGGCCGCGGACCACGACTCACCGATCTCGGTCGTCGGATCGCCGGCCTGCCGTTGGACCCGAGGCTGGCCCGGATGGTGATCGCCGCGGACGCCAACGGCTGTGTCCGGGAGGTGATCGTGATCGCCGCCGCGCTCTCGATCCAGGATCCGCGCGAGCGCCCGGTCGAGCACCGCGCGGCGGCGGACGCCTCGCACGCGCGGTTCGCCCACGAGCACTCGGACTTTCTCGGCGTCCTCAACCTGTGGACCTACCTCCGGGAGCAGCAAAAGGCGTTGTCGTCGAGCGCGTTCCGGCGGATGTGCCGCGCTGAGTTCCTGCACTACCTCCGCATCCGTGAGTGGCAGGACGTGGTGGCACAGCTGCGGCAGGCCACGTCCGCGCTGGGCATCTCGGTGACGAGCGCGCCGATGGCCCACGACGCGATCCACCGGTCGGTGCTCACCGGGCTGCTCTCGCAGGTCGGCCTGCGGGACCGGCTGCGTCGGGACTACCTCGGCGCGCGGGGCGTGCGGTTCGCGATCAACCCGGGGTCGGTGCTGTTCGGCAAGTCGCCGGACTGGGTGATGGCTGCCGAGCTCGTCGAGACCACTCGGCTGTGGGCCCGCGTCTGCGCCCGGATCGAGCCGGAGTGGATCGAGGCGTCGGCCGAGCCGTTGCTCTACCGGTCCTACAGCGAGCCGCGCTGGTCGGCCAGGCGTGGCTCGGCGATCGCCCAGGAGAAGGTCCACCTGTACGGCATCCCGGTCGTGGCGTCCCGCACCGTCGCGTACGGCCAGATCGACCCCGTGCTCTCCCGCGAGCTGTTCATCCGGCACGCCCTGGTGGACGGCGAGTGGCAGACCCGGCACCAGTTCTTCCACGACAACCGAGCGCTGCTCGCCGACGCCGAGGAGCTCGAGCACCGGGCCCGACGGCGCGACATCGTCGTCGACGACGAGACGCTCGTCGGGTTCTACGACCACCGGGTCCCGGCGACGGTGGTCTCGGCCGGGCACTTCGACAGCTGGTGGAAGCACGCCCGGCACGAGACGCCCGACCTCCTCACGTTCACCCGAGAGCTCGTCGTGGCCGAGGACACGGCGGTCAACGACGAGGACTACCCGGCGGTCTGGCGATCCGGGGACCTCGACCTGCCGCTGACGTATCAGTTCGAGCCCGGTGCCGACGCCGACGGGATCACCGTGCACGTCCCGGTGTCCGTGCTCGGTCAGGTCACCCCGACCGGCTTCGGGCACCAGGTGCCAGGACTACGCCTGGAGATGGTGATCGCGTTGATCCGTTCGCTGCCCAAGACGATCAGGAAGAACTTCGTCCCGGTTCCCGACGTCGCGCGGTCCGTCGTCGAGCACCTCGACCTCAGCAGCCCCGATCCGCTCGTCGACCTGCTCGCGTGGGAGCTCCACCGCGTGACGGGCATCGCCATCCCGCGCGACGCGTGGGACCTCGACCGGGTCCCGGCCCACCTGCGACCGACGTACCGGGTGGAGGACGCAGCCGGGCAACGCCTGGCCGAGGGCAAGGACCTCGCCGCCTTGCAGGCCGAGCTCAGTGTCGAGGTCCGCCGCGTCGTCGCGAGGGTCGGCGCCGAGCTCGAGCGAGACGACGTCCGCTCCTGGGACTTCGGGCCGCTGCCGAAGGTGGTTGACGGCGCGGTCGACGGGCACGCCGTACGGGGGTATCCCGCGCTCGTCGACGAGGGCGGGACGGTGGCGCTACGGGTCCTCCCCAGTGCCGCCGAGCAGGCGCGAGCCATGCGCGCCGGTACCCGCCGGTTGCTCATGCCGGAAGCGCCGTCGGCTTCGCGGTTGGTCGCCAACTACCTCGACAACCAGGCCAAGCTCGCGCTCGGACGCAACCCCCACGGCGGGGTTCCGGCGCTTCTTGCCGACGTCACCGCCGCCACGGTGGACGCGGTCGTCGACGACGCCGGTGGACCGGCCTGGGATCCGGCCGGCTTCGCGGTGTTGCGCACCGCCGTGCGGCAGCGGGCGGCCGACGAGCTCGTGCCGATCGTGCGTCGGGTCGCGAAGATCCTTGCCCTGGCGCACGAGGTCGAGGTCGCGGTGCGGGGCCTGGGCAGCCCGGCGCTGGCAAGCCCGGTCGGCGACGTGCGGCGCCAGCTCGCAGCGCTGGTCCGAGCCGGCTTCGTCGCTGCGACCGGGCGAGGCGGCCTGGCCGACCTCGAGCGGTACCTGCGCGCGATCGTGCACCGCGTCCAGATCCTCCCGACCGACCCGGCCCGCGACCTGGCAGCGGTCGAGCGCGTCAACGCCGTGCAGGCCGAGGTCGACCAGACCGTGCGCCTGTTGCCGGCCGCGCTCGCCGCTGGTCCGGACGTCGAGAAGATCCACCAGATGGTGCAGGAGCTGCGCGTCAGCCTCTTCGCGCAGCAGATCGGGACCGCGTACGCGATCTCAGAGCAGCGGATCTGGCGCGCGCTGGACCGGCTGGTCGATCAGCCAGGATGACGGTTGCCTGGTCGGTGCAGCGAGAGCGTGGTTCAGTCTCCATCGCCGTCAGCGCCGTCCGGGCCGAGAGCGACGTTCTGCGGCGACGTGGCCGAGACCGAACCGAGGCTCCCGTACGAATCCACCGCTGACGTGTCGTGCGTCGTGCCGGTGTCGGCGAGGCTGACCTGCGCCGGCAGCTGCCGGTACACACCGGTGCCAGCCTCGGCCGGACGGTCCTGGGACTCGGTCATGATCGTCTTCTCCCGCTGCGCCTAGGCTCGGTTCGACCCGGACCTGCCGTCCGGACTGCGGTCAGCGTGGCACGACGACGTGCGGCGCGGAACGGGGCACGTGCCTCCTGGTCGGGAGCTGCGAGGAACGAACCGATGACGAGGTGGCATGCCTGAGGGCGACACCGTGTGGTTGCACGCGAAGCGGCTGCACGAGGCGCTGACCGGTTCGACGCTCACCGGCTCGGACTTCCGGCTCCCGCAGCTCGCCACGACGGATCTCACGGGGTCGACCGTCCGGGAGGTCGTGAGCCGTGGCAAGCACCTGCTGATCAGGGTCAACACCCCGGACGACGGTGACTGGTCGCTCCGGTCTCACCTGCGCATGGACGGGACCTGGCGGGTCTTCGCTCCGGGCGCACGATGGACGGGCCGGCCCGCGCACACGATCCGGGTGGTGCTGACCACGGCCGGGGTGACGGCAGTGGGATTCCACCTGCACGACGTCGAGCTGGTCCCGACTGGGCGGGAGGACGAGCTGGTCGGGCATCTCGGTCCCGACCTGCTCGGGCCGGGCTGGGACCCCGTCGAG
>JACCYY010000145.1 GCA_013696235.1 Sporichthyaceae bacterium
CCACCCTGCGCTGCGCCACGCTGCGGTCACCCGGCGCGAGCTGGGCATCCCGACCGTGTTCAACTTCCTCGGTCCACTGGCCAACCCGGCCCAGCCGGCGGCCCAGGCGGTTGGTGTGGCGGATGCCGGCATGGCTGCCGTCGCCGCCGACGTCCTGGCCGCGCGCGGGACCAGCGCCCTGGTGTTTCGCGGCGACGACGGCCTCGACGAGCTCACCGTCACCGCGACCTCGACGGTGTGGGAGGTCGTCGGCGGGACGGTTGCCCAGACCGTGCTCGACCCGCTCGAGCTCGGTATCGCCCGCGCCGACCTGTCGGACCTCCGTGGCGGCGACCGGGCGAGGAACGCGGCGGTCGCCAGGGCCATGCTTGGCGGCGAGACCGGTCCCGTGCGAGCTGCGGTGCTCCTGAACTCGGCGGCCGCGCTGGTCGCGCTCGACGCCGTCGGTGCGCACGGCCCGGAACCTGACTCCCTCAATCAGCGGCTCCGCGCCGCCATGGCCCGGGCGGCCGACGCGATCGACTCCGGCGCCGCCGGGCAGGCACTGCAGCGCTGGGTGGAGACGAGCCGGGCGCTCGCCGGCCGTTGACCGCCGACGGCGATCCCGCGGGAACGCCGGCCCGGTCAGCCGGCCGGATCGGTGCCGAGGGAGAACGCGGACTCGAGGTCGTGGCGGGAGTAGGCCTGGAACGCGATGTGCGTCTCGGTCGCCAGGACGCCGGGCACCTTGTTGATCCCGGCCGGGACCACCTGGTTCACCTGGTCGTGCCCGGCGACCCGGACTAGCGCGATCAGGTCGATGTCGCCGGTGACCGAGTAGACCTCGCTCACCCCCTCGATGGCAGCCACCGCCTCGGCGACTTCAGGGATCCGGGCCACGTCGGCTGAGATAAAGACGATCGCGGTGACCATGCTCGTACTCCTGGCTTCCGGTTCTCGGGTGCGGGTCCGGCGCGCCGAGCCTAACGGTGCTTTCCGAACGCACGGGCGGACCACCGTCAGGCGCTGGGGCGCAGGCCGCGGCGGTCGCGGAACGGGTCGGCCGCGGCCCGCGCGAGCTGACCACCGGTGATCCAGGACCGCTGCGCGCCGGCGCCGCGGATCGGGCAGGTCCAGGGGCTGCTCGACTCGACCAAACGGACGCCGGGTGCCTCCAACCAGCGCAGCACGCACTCGACCTCCTCCGCCTCGGCAGCCGGCAGCGGACCCGGGCGTGCGTCGAGGACGGACTCTGCGGTGGCCACGAGCGCGGCGATGGCGGCGCCGGGATGGGCGCCGACCGGGCTGGTGCCGGCGGCGACGAGGCGACCAGAGCGCACGACGTGGATCTCCCACCCGCCCCGGTCAGCCGGTCGGGCGGCGACGAGCTCGTCGATGCTGGTCAGGCCGTGGATACGTTGCATGCGCGCTGCCGCGTGCAAGAACGCGGCCACCCGGTCACGGTGCAGAGCGGCCTCCTCGAACCGCTCTCGGGCAACCAGCGCGTCAACCCGCCGGGTGATCGCCCGGACCAGACGGTCGGCGTCCTGGCTCATCGCTTCCCGTACGGCCGCGACGTGCTGCGCGTACGCGTCCACGGACTCGGTACCGTCGCACGGGGCGTTGCACCTGCCCATCTCCGCCAGGGCGCACGCCGGCGTGGGGCGGGTGACGGAGAGGCGCTGGTTGCACTGGCGGACCCGGAACCCCTCGTGCAGCGCGGTCATCGCCTGCTCGGCCGTGCGGCGGCTCCCGAACGGCCCGAGATAGGCAGCCCCGTCGTCGCGCACCAGGGCCACCATCGACAGCCGCGGGTACGCCTCGATCGTCAGCTTGAGCCAGGTCGCCCGCTCCGGGAACCGGGACCTCCGGTTGTAGCGCGGCTTGTGCTCGGCGATCAGGCGGAGCTCGCGGACCTCGGCCTCGAGCGGCGTGGCGCAGACGACGGGTGTGACGACGGCGGCCAGCCGCACCATCTCGCCCATCCGGCGACGGGTCTCCGACGCGGTGAAGTAGGTGCGGACGCGGGATCGGATGTCCTTGCTCTTGCCGACGTAGAGCACGCGGTTGTAGCCGTCCTTGAAGACGTACACGCCGGGCGCGTGCGGGAGCCGCTCGGCGAGGTAGCGCTTGCGACGTTGCGCGGCGCTCACCCGGGCGCTGAACGTGGTGAGCTCGTCGAGGGACTGGACGCCGAGCGGCCCGAGCCGCTCGAGCAGACCGTGCAGGACGTCGACGGTGGCCCGGGCGTCGTCGAGGGCGCGGTGGTTCGGCGTGGTGCTGGACGCGAAGAGCGCCGCGAGGGTCGCCAGCCGGCAGCTCGGTGCCTCGTCGCGGGTCAGCGCCCGGCGGGCGAGCCGAGCGGTGTCGACGACCGGGTACGCGGGCCAGGCCCGGCCGTGCGCGGCGAAGGCGGCGCGGAGGAAGCCGACGTCGAACGGCGCGTTGTGGGCCACGAGCACCGAACCGGCGCAGAACTCGGCGAACGCCGGCAGCACCGCGCCCACACGCGGGGCGGTGGTGACCATCGAGTCGGTGATCCCGGTGAGCACGGCGATGAACGCCGGAATCGGCTCGCCGGGGTTGACCAGGGTCTGGAACTCGCCGAGCACCACGCCGCCGCGGACCTTCACCGCGCCGATCTCGGTGATCGCGCACGACAGCGGGCTCCCGCCCGTGGTCTCGAGGTCGACCACGACGAAGGTGACCTCGCGCAACGGAGTGCCGAGCTCGTCGAACGTGCCCTGGACGGCGACCGGCTGGGTCAGCCGACCAGCCCACGGACGTGCCGGCAAGCCGCTGCCGGCCGGGTGGGCGACGACCGACGTCCTCATGCCGGCCGACGCTAGGTCTGGGGTCCGACGAAACCGTGGCGGCGCGCCGTCTGCCGGCCAGACCCGCGGGGCACGACACACTTGACGCGTGGGCGGTGACGAGGGGCCGGCGCTCGATCGCGAGCTGCCCGATGCCGTTCGGCAACGCGTGGTTGCTGCCGCCTCGGCTCTGCTCGGCTCGCTTCCGCCGTCCGAGATCCCGCCCCAGCTCAGGCGGATCGCACTGTTCGCGCCGACGCGCCGAGCCCGCTCGGGTGCCGCGATGATCATGGATGCCCTCGAGACCGACGTCCTGCTGCGCCACCGCACCGGCGAGGCGATGTCCGGCACGCTCCCGGAACTCGCGGCCGGGGTCCGGGTCGGGAACCCCGGGCCTGACGCCGACCCGGTGGAAGTCGCTGCGCTCGCGTACCTGCTGCGCCCGGACGGCTGGCCAGCCGTCGTCGAGGTGGTCGCCGAGCGCCTGGAGCGGCGCGCGACCGAGGAGGCCGAGGCGCGGCGTGGCCTCACCGCGGACCGCCTGGTCGAGCAGCTCTCGGCACTGCGGGCCGGTGCACGGGACGAGATCGCCGCTCTGCGGGGCGAGCTCGACGCGGCCCGGGCCGAGAACACCCGGCTCCGCCAACGCCTGGGCGCAGCCCGCGAGGAGGCCCGCGTGGCCAGGGGCACGGTCGAGGCGGCCGAGGCGCGGAGCCGGGCAGCCCAGTCGGACGGTGCCACCGCGGCCGAGGCGGAGCTTCGACGCCTCCGCGGCCGCCTCACCGAGCTCGAGCTCGCGCTCGAGGCGTCCCGACGGTCCGCCCGGGAGGGCCGAGCGACGGAATCCATGCGGACGCGGCTGCTTGTGGACACCCTGGTCGACGCAGCGCAGGGCCTGCGCCGCGAGCTCGCCCTGCCACCGCTGCACACCCGCCCGGCGGACCTGGTGGCCGGGTCAGCGGCGCCGTTGTCCGCACCCGGGAGTCGCGGGCGCGACACCGATGACCCGCAGCTGCTCGAACAGCTGCTCGCGGTCCCGCAGGTGCACCTCGTGGTCGACGGCTACAACGTGACGAAGAGCGGCTACGGCGAGCTGCCGCTCGAGCGGCAGCGCGGCCGTCTGGTGACCGCGCTCGGGTCACTGGTCGCGCGGACCCAGGCGGAGGTCACCTGCGTGTTCGACGGGGCAGACGTCGGAGGTCCGGTCGGTACCGCGGCGGCCCGCGGGGTACGGGTGCGGTTCAGCCCGGCCGGTGTCACCGCCGACGACGTGATTCGCGAGCTCGTCCGAGCCGAGCCGCCCGGCCGCCCGGTCGTCGTGGTCACCAACGATCAGGAGATCCTGCGCGACGTCCGGCTCTTCGATGCGTGGACGGCCGGATCGCAAGCGCTGCTCCGGATGCTCGGCGGACGCTGACCAGGTGCTCGAGGCTCGAGCCCTGGCTCAGTCAGCTGACCACCGCCCTGGGTCTTGTCGGTGGTCGCTCCTAGCGTCCTCGGCACGGACGATGCCGACCGGCAGCCGCCCGCGGAGGAGGGCCAGATGCTCATCGACTGCGATGCATGCCGGGTGCGCGGGCCGGCCTGTGGTGACTGCGTCGTGACGGTGCTGCTGGGCGCCCCGCCCGACGGTGTCCGGCTCGACCCGGAGGAGCGCGGCGCGCTCGACGTGCTCGCCGCCTCCGGTCTGGTGCCGCCGCTCCGGCTGGTGGTTCTGGGCCCGCCAGTGGCGAGCGAAACCTCTGCCCACGACCCGGCCCTCGACGACGGGGTCGCCGTCGTTCGGCGGTACGTGGGATAGCCGGTCCAGCCCGGTGGGACCCCTGGGGTTCTTGTGGCGGCACAGACGTCGTGGGGTCGGGATCTGGGTGTGCGGGCAAAGTTGTCCACGACAGGCGACCAGAAGATTTGAACCGTGACCTCCTGCCCCGTACTGTGCTCGACCAGTGCCTGTCACTCGCTGGTCAACCGAATGGCGGCAGGCGCACCGCCGAGCTCGCCTGGTTCAACGTCGACTGGTTCGACGTCGATCAGGGGAGGCCGGGGACCCAGGTTCGCATCTGGGGTGAATCGGCACGGGGGCACGCCTCCGGCGCCGTAGGGCCCACTTCCGGCCCGAACCCGTCAGCTAACCCGGTAGGCGGACGAGGAAGAAGGAGTCACCGCCCGTGCCCACCGGACGGACGCACCACCCTGTGCACGCAGCCGCGAGCCGGTCACGGATCCGTCGCTCATCGCCCCACCGGTCGCTCGGCCGTCGAGCCGGCGCAATCGGGCTGTGCATCGTGGCGGCGATCGCGCTGCTGCCTGGCTCCAGCGTCGCGGACCCCACCCCGGCGAAGCCGACCATCGAGGAGGTCCAGGCCCAGGTCGACGCGCTCTACGAAGAGGGCGAGGTCGCGACCGAGACTGCCAACGACGCCAAGGTGAGAGCCGACGAGGTCCGGGGCAACCTCGACACCCTGAGGTCGAATCTGGAGCGGCTGCAGGCCGACTTCGAGGACGCGACCGCAGACGCCGGCGCGTTCGCCGCCGCGC
>JACCYY010000072.1 GCA_013696235.1 Sporichthyaceae bacterium
GCGATGATGGCCATCCCTGCGGTGAGTACGACCTTCTTCTTCATGGTGCTCATGGTGCCTCCTCGGCTGGACGTTTGTCAGGCTTCGTTGTCAGGGCCTCATGCTTGCCCGGGCCGCCTGAAGCCAGGCTGAACCGGCATTCAGCCCGCGCTCAGCCGACGCGTGCCACGGTGGACGCGTGCGGGTGCTGGTGGTCGAGGATGACGAGCGGATGGCGCGAGCGATCCAGCGTGGGCTGCAGTCGGAAGGTTTCGCCGTTGACGTCGCCCTCGACGGCACCGACGGGCTGTGGCACGCGACCGAGTTCACCTATGACGCCCTCGTCCTCGATGTCATGCTGCCCGGCATCGACGGGTATGAGCTGTGTCGTCGCCTGCGCGCGGCGGGCAACTGGGCGCCGATTCTCGTCCTCACAGCGCGGGACGGCGAGCTCGACGAGACCCGCGCGCTCGATCTCGGCGCCGACGACTACCTCGCCAAGCCGTTCTCGTACCAGGTGCTGGTCGCCCGCCTGCGAGCACTGCTCCGCCGTGGCCGACCGGCCCGACCGACCGTGCTCACAGCTGGCGACCTGCGGCTCGATCCGGCCACGCACGCCGTCTGGCGCGGTGACACGCCGGTGGCGCTGAGCCCGCGGCAGTTCGCCGTGCTCGAGCTGTTCATGCGCCGGCCCGGCGAGGTGCTGTCCAAGACGGTCATCCTCGAACATGTGTGGGACTTCGCGTACGAGGG
The DNA here is from genome assembly GCA_013696235.1 of Sporichthyaceae bacterium. GTDB lineage: Bacteria > Actinomycetota > Actinomycetes > JACCYY01 > JACCYY01 > JACCYY01. The sequence goes on from JACCYY010000072.1 coordinate 733, forward strand.
AGACCCGAACATCGTCGAGGTCTACGTCGGACAGCTGCGCCGGCGGATCGACGAGCCGTTCGGGCGGCAGAGCCTGCAGACGATCCGGCTGGTGGGCTACCGACTCGACGCCGCCGGCGGATGATCAATTCCGGAAGTCCACGCGTCGGGAGACGGGTCGGTTACCTCGCCTCGGTCCGGGCCCGGACGACCGCCGTCGCCGCGGTCGTGGTCGCGATCGCGCTCATCGTCGGTGCGGCCGCGCTGCTCGTGACGCTGCGGGTGTCGCTCGAGCGCAGCGGTGACGCCACCGCCCTGGCGCGGGCCCGGGACCTGGCCGCGCTGGTCGGCGATGGCGCGCTCCCGGCTGCGCTCACACCGTCGTCGGAGGACGAGATCGTTCAGGTCGTCGCACGCGACGGTGCGGTGATCAGTGCGACCCCGAACGTCGCCGGGATGCCCCCACTCCTGGTCTACGAGCGCGCTGGACCTGGCCCCACGGTCCGTACGCTCGAGCTGGACGAGCTCGACGGCACGGACCGTGAGCGGTTCCGGGTGTGGGCGGTCCAGGCCTCCACCGCCGACGGCGAGGTCGTCGTCTACGCGGCGCGCAGTCTCGACCCGGTGGCCGATGCGATCGCGGTGACCAGGGCGACGTTGCTCGTCGGTGTGCCGCTGCTTCTGGTCGTGCTGATCAGCGTGACGTGGTGGCTGGTCGGGCGGGCGCTGCGTCCGGTCGAGGCGGTGCGCGCGGAGGTGGCCGACATCACCGAGCACGCACTGGACCGTCGAGTCCCTGTTCCAGCCACCCGGGACGAGATCGCCCGGCTGGCGCAGACGCTCAACTCGATGCTCGACCGGCTCCAGTCGTCGAGCGAGCGCCAGCGCGCCTTCGTCGCGGATGCCTCGCACGAGTTGCAGAGCCCGCTTGCCTCTTTCCGGGCGCAGCTCGAAGTCGCGATCGCGCACCCCGCCGCTGCGGAGTGGACCGCCGTGGCGGCCGACCTCCTCGCCGACACCCAGCGCCTCGAGCGGCTGGCCCGCGACCTGTTGTTCCTGGCGCGGGAGGACGCTGGTCCAGCACCTCGACGCGATCTCCTGGTCGACCTCGACGTCGTGACGCTCGACGAGGCGACCCGGCTCCGGTCCACCGCACGGGTACCCATCGACACGTCCTCCGTGTCGGCCGCGACCGTCCGCGGCAGCCGGGACGAGCTGAGCCGGCTGGTCCGCAACCTGCTGGAGAACGCCGAGCGCCACGCCTCCGCGTCGGTCCGGGTGCGCCTCGGCGTGGACGGCTCCAGCGCCGTCCTGGTGATCGAGGACGACGGCCCCGGTGTGCCGCCGGACCAGGTGGACCGGATCTTCGACCGTTTCGTCCGACTGGACGGCGATCGAGCCCGAACCGGTGGTGGGACCGGCCTCGGTCTTGCCATCGCCCGGTCGATCGCCGGCATCCACGGGGGCACCGTCGACCTCGACCAGTCCGTCGTGGGCGGCCGGTTCGTGGTCCGGTTGCCGACCAGCGAGGCGCTGCCACGACCGACGTCAGCAGCGCGCGACGAGCTCCACCGGTGAGGGTCGCCTCGGGGCTCGGGACTAGTCGAGGTCGCCGGGGCCGATCCGGGCGAGCCGTCGGGCGCGGACCAGCTCGTCGGAGTCGATCTCGGCGGCGCCGGTCTCGCGGCGCAGCGCAGCGAATACGCCCATGATGTCGCGCTGGCTCAGCATGCCGACGACCCGTTCGCCGTCCACCACCGGCAGGTGCCGGATCCAGTGCTGCGCCATCACCCTGGCCGCGTCGTGGATCGAGACCTCGGCGGTCGTGGTGACGACCTCTGCCGTCATCGCCTCGCCGACCGTGAGCGCGTCCACGTCGACGTCTTGAGCGGTCGCCTTGAGAATGTCCCGCTCGGTGATGATGCCGACCAGCGCGTGGCCGTCGAGCACGACCAGCGAACCGGTCTGCTCGCGCCACATGAGCGCGGCGGCAGCGCGGAGGGTGTCCGTCGGTGACTCCGAGATGCTGGCCTCGGTCATCACGTCTGCCACCCGCACGATGATCGACTCCCTCGCGGTTCGGTCGGCGACCTCGATCATCCTTCGCGGACGGCGCCGCCACGGCGCCGCTCAGACTACTGCGCGGTGCGCTCGGTCGGGGTCGTCGATCGGGCTCCCACCTGAACGGCGCGACCACCGGTGCCTCGCCTCGACCGAGCGGCCGATGCTCGACCGCCGCCGGTGCGCCGCGTCGATCCCGGTGGCGGCTCCGGCGAGGGTGAGCCAGAGCCCGACGAGCCCGGTTCCGTACGGGAGGTCGACGACCGCCGTCGGTGCGATCAGCACCAGCAGCGCGGCGATTGCCGAGGCGGCGAGGGGGGCCGTGAATACCGCGCTGGACACCTCCGCCCGAAGCGCCGGGTTGACCCAGCTGAGCGGATCCCTGGCCGTCCGAGCCCGGATCAGCACCCAGGTGCGCGGGATCGTGGCGACCCAGACGACGAGCACGGGCGGCGCGAGAACGAGGACGCGGACGGGGTCCGCCCAGGCGGCGCTCGGTGCGCCGTCGCCCAGCCTGGCGATCGCGGTGAACGCCACTGCGGTGATCACCGTCCCGACTGCACACGCCAGTGCGACTCGGGCGCGCCGCTTCAGCCGCTCGAGGTTGGCCGCACGCGGCAATCGGCGGGCAGCCCACCACCCCGACGCGCTGCTGATCATCACGAGCACTGCAGCGGTCGGCTCGGCATCCATGCTCCGAGCGTGGCGTGGTCACCGCGGCCGCGGCATCAGGGATGCACCCCAATCAACCACGAGACACCCCGGGTACGCCGAGCCGGTGCGGTCAGGCCGGCGAGAGCGGTCGGTCGAGGTCGGTGTCGGCGGTCGTGCGATGGGGAAGCCCGGCAACGGGCACGTCGCGCCGGACGGGCAGGTCGCGGATGAGCGTGCCGCGCTGGAAGTCCTCGATCGCCTCGACGATCTCCGCACGGGTCGACATCACGAACGGCCCGTACCTGGCGACCGGCTCGCGCAGCGGTGTCCCGCCGAGGACCAGGATCTCCCACGCACCGCCCGCGGCCGACGGGTGCGACGCGGAAGCCCGCAGGGTGATCGCCTCACCGGGGCCGAGCACGGCGAGCTGGCCCTCCTCGAGCGGACGAGCGTCCGGCCCGACGGCCCCGCGCCCGGACAGGACGTAGACCAACGAGTTGAAGTGCGACGGCCACAGCAGGTCGAGCTCGGCGCCCGGCGCCACCGTGGCATGCAGGTACGTGATCGGCGTGAACGTCGACCCCGGTCCGGGGTGACCGGCCAGGTCACCGGCGATCACTCGAACCAGGGCACCGCCATCACCGGAGGAGAGGAGCGCGACGTCTCGCGCCCCGATGTCCTGGTAGCGCGGTGGGGTCCACTTGAGCGCCTTCGGCAGGTTGACCCAGAGCTGCACGCCGTGGAAGAGCCCGCCCTTGGTGATGAGTTCCTGGGGCGGAAGCTCGGAGTGCATCACGCCGGAACCGGCTGTCATCCACTGCGTGGCGCCGTCGGTGATGAGCCCACCCCCGCCGTGGGAGTCGGTGTGCTCGAACGCGCCGTCGATCATGTAGGTCACGGTCTCGAAGCCCCGGTGCGGGTGCCACGGCGCGCCCTTGGCCTCGCCGGGTGCGTACTCGACCGCGCCCATGTGGTCGAGCAGCAGGAACGGGTCGGCGAGCGCGAGGTCCATCCCCGGGAACGGTCGGCGGACCGCGAAACCCTCACCCTCGAGGAAGCGGCGGGCCGTGATCACCTTCACCGG
>JACCYY010000076.1 GCA_013696235.1 Sporichthyaceae bacterium
GCCCCGGCGTACTTCCACCACTGGCGCTCGAAGCCGAGGATCCGCTGGTCCCGCTCGGCGAGCTCGCCGACACCCTCGGAAGGCGCGAAGGCGTTCGTGCTGGCTGGTTCCATCCGTCGAGGCTCCCGCGGGTCCGCGCGCTGAACAGCGCGTGTCTGGCTCGATGTCTCGCGTCATCGTACGGGCGGAACTACACCGGTGTCATTCACCGACCCGCGGAGAAGCCACTGGTCAACAACCCGGTGGATCGGTCTCCGTCGGGGTCGGGGACGAAGTCGGCGGAGCCGTGCTCGTGGTTGGTGGTGTCGTCGGCGGCGGGGTCGTCGACGGCGGTGTGCTAGTGGTCGGTGGTGTCGTCGGCGGAGGTGTGCTCGTGGTCGGTGGTGTCGTCGGAGGAGGTGTGCTCGTGGTCGGCGGAGGTGTGCTCGTGGTCGGCGGTGTCGTCGGCGGAGTTGTCGTGGGCGATGTCGTCGTGGGCGATGTCGTCGTGGGCGGAGGAGTGATCGGGAAGTCGGTCGTCGACGGGATGGTGGTGGTTTGCGGCACCAAGAGCAGCCGGGCTCCGGCGCTCGCCGGCGCGCGCAGGGTGGGCGGTCCAGTGGTAGGGCTGCACGACGTGGTCGGTCCCTCGGTGACGGTCGGCTCCTGCGTCGGGGTCGCCGTCCGCACGCGGGGCGAACGGGTCGAGGAGGCCCTGGGTCCAGCCTTCGATGGCGACTTGTCCAGGACCCGCGCACGGCTCGAACCGTCGCCGTTCAGACCGTTTCCGTCGCCGGTGGCGCGCGCGTCGCCGTTCGAGATCCCGGTCACCCCGGTCACGAGTGGCGCATGGCCGAAGATCAGCACGAGGACGAGCACGCAGAGCGACACCGCGCCGGTCGCGATGAGCGCAGGCGTCGACCGGGTCAGCACGCGCCGGAGGCGCGCCAACGTTGTCGGTGGCGGCGGCGGTGGCGCCACCCCGACCGACCTGCGCTGCTTGCCCGCCCCCATGACTGCCTACCCGATGTCGATCAGAGCCCGCCTACGGAGCGACGGGAGTGATTGATGGTACGAAGTACGCCGCCCGACTGTCACCTTGGGAGCGAACGCCGGACCCCGCCGAGAACGGCCATCGCCGCGTTGTGCCCGGCAACGCCACTCACCCCGCCACCGCGTCGAGCACCGGCGCCGCAGACCAGCAGGTTCGCCGCGTCGGTCTCGACCCCCCAGGTGCCGACCTCGTCGTCGCTCTCGGCCCACGGCCAGGCGAGGTCGCCGTGGAAGATGTGACCGCCGGGCAGGCCCAGGCTGACGTCGAGGTCGAGCGGGGTGACCGCCTCGAGACACGGCTCGCCCCGGTCGTCACGAAGCAAGCAGTCCTGGAGCGGCTCGGCGAGGTAGCCATCCAGTCCGGCGATGGCGCGACGGGTGGCCTCGACCCGGATGGCGCCCCGCTCGGCCGGTGAGGCGGCCGCGAACAGCCGCGCCGGCGTGTGCAGCCCGAAGAGCGTGAGGGTGTGGACACCTCGCTCGGCGAGACCCGGTCCGAGGATCGACGGATCGGTGAGTGTGTGGCAGTACACCTCCGAGGGGATCGGGTCGGGCAGCACACCATCGGTCGCCTGCGCATACGCGGTCTCGAGTGCGCTGTAGCCCTCGTCGATGTGGAACGTGCCGGCGAACGCGGCGCGCGGGTCGGCGCCGCTGCGCAGGCGAGGCAGCCTGGCGAGCACCATGTTGATCTTGAGCTGGGCACCCTCGGGCGACTCGCCGGGCTCGCGCCCACGCAGCCGGTCGAGCACCGCGGGCGCGACGTTGGCGAGGACGTACGACGCCGCGACCGTGCGCGTGACACCGGCGACCTGGTAGCTGACCTCCCCCTTCGAGCCGTCGACGTCGACGCGGGTCACCTCCGCGTCGGTGACCAGATCGGCGCCACCGGATCGGGCCGCCTGCTCGAGCGCGCCGCTCACGGCGCCCATGCCACCGACCGGCACCCGCCACTCACCGGTGCCGTTGCCGACGACGTGGTAGAGGAAGCAGCGGTTCTGGCGCAGCGACGGGTCGTACGCGGACGCGAACGTGCCGATCAGCGCGTCCGTGAGCACGATCCCGCGCACCGTGTCGTCGGTGAACCGTCCCTCGATCGTCTCGCCGAGCGGACGCTCGACGAGCGGCGACCATGCGCTGCCCACGCGGTCGCGGATCTCCTTCGTCGCGAGCAACGGCTCGAGCATCGTGGGCGCCACCGCGTCGGCGAGCTGTTGCGCGTCGGCGGCGAGTGCCCGCCACGCGGCGTAGGTCTCGTCCGAACCGGTGAGTGCGCGGAACGAATCGGCCGTCGCGGTGCCCTCGGGTCGCTCGACGAGCAGCCCGAGGTCCATGCCGTCCCGGCTGACCGGTGTGTAGGACGCGACCGACCGAGAGGCGAGGGTGAGATCGAGCCCGAGGTCGTCCACGATCTGGTCGGGCAGCAGGCTGACCAGGTACGAGTAGCGCGAGAGGCGGACGTCCACGCCGGGGAACGCTCGGTGGCTCACCGCTGCCCCGCCGACGTGCGCGGCCCGCTCGAGCACGAGCACGCTCAGGCCGGCCCTGGCCAGGTAGGCCGCCGCGGTGAGCCCGTTGTGCCCACCGCCGACCACGACCACGTCGTACGTTCCCGTCACGCCAGCCACCCTTGCACCCCTAGCGCCCGGACGGGCCGGGCTGGCAGGTCGGGCACCAGTAGGTGACCCGGTCGTCGACGAGATCGCCGCCCTGACGGGCGCGGCGGATCGGGGTCCGGCACCGCCGGCACGGCCGACCTCCACGCTCGAACACGTACGCGTTCTGTCCTGCACGCAGGTCGCCGGTCGTCACCTGCGCCCAGCGCTCGCGGTTGGCCAGCAGCAGGCGCCTGGCCAGGTCGACCATCGCGGGCAGATCCTTCACGTCCCGAACCGGGGTCCATGGCGACGTCCCGCGCAGGAAGCAGATCTCGCACTTGTAGAAGTTGCCGATCCCGGCGAGGTTGCGCTGGTCCATGAGGGCGGTGGCGATCTCCCGGTCGGGCTGGCTCGCAACACGTCGCACCGCCTCGACGGGGTCCCAGCCCGGCCCGAGCAGGTCGGGACCGAGATGCCCGACCAGCTCGTCCTCCCGCCCAGTCGGGACCAGCTCGACGTCGTGCAGGTGGAATCCCACTGCCGTCACCCCGGCCGTG
>JACCYY010000095.1 GCA_013696235.1 Sporichthyaceae bacterium
GCCGCGACCCGCGACCTGCCGCTGGTGTGCATGCACGGTCACATCGACGCGCAGGTCCTGGCGGAGAACCGGGCGTTCGCCGATCCGGCCAGCCTGCTCGTGGTGCCGGACCACTACGTGGTCCGGATGCTGGTGTCTGCCGGCATCCGCCCCGAGGAGCTCGGGGTACGACCGCGGGACGGCGGGAACGGCTGGACCGAGACCGATCCTCGAAAGATCTGGCGTCGCTTCTGCGAGAACTGGCACCTGTTCCGCGGAACCCCGACCCGGTACTGGCTCGAGCACGAGCTGGCCGTGGTGTTCGACGCGCCGACCTATCCCAGTGCAGAGACGGCCGACCTCCTCTTCGACCACCTCTCCGAGCGGCTCGCCAGGCCGGAGTTCCTCCCCCGCCCGCTCTTCGAGCAGTTCGGCATCGAGGTGCTGGCGACCACGGACTCGGCCCTGTCGACGCTCCACCACCACACCGCGCTCCAGTCGCACGGATGGGGCGGCCGCGTCATCCCGACATTCCGGCCGGACGCGCTGCTGCACATCGGGCACAACGGCTGGCCGGCCGAGGTCGACCGCCTCGGCGAGCTGACCGGGACCGACCCGGGCTCGTACGCGGGCTTCCTGGCGGCACTGCGCATCCGGCGCCAGGACTTCATCGCGCAGGGCGCGCTGGCCACCGACCACGGCCACCTGAGCGCCGACACGACCCCACTGTCCGACCGGGAGGCAGCACGCACGTACGAGGCGGCGCGACGTGGCGACGCGACCCACGACGCTGCGGCTGCATTCACCGGACACATGCTCCATCAAATGGCCGCGATGAGCTGTGAGGACGGGCTCGTGATGCAGCTGCATCCAGGGGTCCTCCGCGACCACGACACCGCGGCGAGGGCTCTATACGGTCCTGACATCGGCTTCGACATCCCGATCGCGGCCGAGTTCACCCGAAGCCTTCGCCCCCTGCTGGGGTCGTTCGGGCGCGATCCCCGGTTCCGGATCATCGTCTTCACGGTGGACGAGACGACGTACGCGCGCGAGCTGGCTCCGCTGGCAGGCGTGTATCCCGCCATGCGACTGGGTGCGCCCTGGTGGTTCCTCGACAGCGGCGACGGCATGCGCCGCTTCCGCGAATCAGTCACGGAGACTGCCGGTTTCTACAACACCAGCGGGTTCGTGGACGACACCAGAGCCTTCGCCTCCATCCCGGCGCGCCACGACCTGGCCCGTCGAATCGACGCCGGCTACCTGGCCCGGCTCGTCTCCGAGCACCGCATCAGTCTCGAGGAGGCAGTCGAGACCGCAATCGACCTTGCCTACCGGTTGCCGACGAAGTCGTACGCGCGCCCAGCACCGGTGATCACCGCCTCGCCACACTGAGGATTCGCCAGTTTCACGTGTTGGGGCCACCCCACGCACCGTCCGGGTGCAGATCGGTGTCGGACCACCCGGGGAGCACGACTACGTCGTCGGAGCGGACGGCGTCAAGTCAGCCGTCCGGCCAGCGGTGTCAGCCGTTCACGGTCTACGCCCCTCGGCGATGACGGCAGCGAGCTGGCGCTTCGTGGTGCCCAACCCCGGCGTGGACTTCTGGACCACGGTTCGGCCCCAAGGCCTACCGTGCCGCCTCCGGACCACTCCGTACCCCGGTCGCGGCACATCGGTAGACGATCACACCCGTGCCGACGGCGCGACGAGTGACAGCATCGTCTGGTGCCGGTGTTCTCCTACGATCAACTGCGGCGGTGGCCGGATGTCGAGGCCGAGAACCTCTACGCCGTCAACGCGACCGACCGGTTGATCATCGACGAGGCAGCGGGAGCTGTGAGAACTGCCCCGCACGCGGTCGTCGTGATCGGCGACCGCTACGGGGCGCTGACGCTCGGCGCTGCGGCGTTGAACGGCGCTACCGGGATACGGGTGCACCAGGACCCGCTGTCCGGCGAGCTGGCGCTGGCGAACAACGCCGCGTTGACCGGGTTGGTCGGCTCCTACGCACACCAGCCGCTGGACGCTGACCTGGTCCGCGGGGGGCGGGTGGTGCTGGTGCAGCTGCCGAAGTCACTCGCCGAGCTCCAGGAGATCGCGGAGACGGTGGCCGCTCACGCGGACCCGGCGGTCGTCGTGTACGCCGGGGGTCGGGTCAAGCACATGACGCCGGCCATGAACGACGTGCTGCGACGGTGCTTCACTGAGGTCAGCGCGACGCTGGCCCGGCAGAAGTCGCGGGTGCTGGTGGCTCGCGGAGCTCGGCCGGGGATCGAGCCGACGTTTCCGAGACGGCAGCGCCACGATGACCTCGCAATCGAGGTCTGTGCCCACGGTGCTGCGTTCGGCGGCACCAAGATAGCTCTCGGCACGCGGTTCCTGCTCGGGTTCCTCGATCAGATGAACCCGGGCGCGGACGCCGCCGTCGACCTCGGATGCGGCACCGGCGTGCTCGCCGTGGGGC
>JACCYY010000165.1 GCA_013696235.1 Sporichthyaceae bacterium
GGGCGATGCCGGCGCCGAGCCCGGCCCCGGCTCCGCCAGCCCACCGGCCGCCGCTTCCACGCCGGCCGCGAGCGCGAGCACGACTGAGACTGGGACCGGGCCAGTCGCCGCGCCGGTGGGCGCGGCCGCGACCGCCTCGCCGCTGCGCGGCCGTACGGAGAAGCTGACGCGCCTGCGTTCGCTGATCGCGCGCCGGATGGTCGAGTCGCTCCAGGTCTCGGCACAGCTCACGACCGTCGTGGAGGTCGACCTCACCAACGTCGTCCGGCTGCGCACCCGGGCGAAGGCGGAGTTCGAGGCACGTGAGGGCGTCAAGCTCACCTACCTGCCGTTCTTCGCGAAGGCGGTCTGCGAGGCGCTCAAGGCCTACCCGCAGCTCAACGCGAGCATCGACCAGGACAAGGGCGAGGTGACCTACCACGCCGCCGAGCACCTGGGCGTGGCCGTCGACACCGAGCGCGGCCTGCTGGTCGCGACCGTCCACGATGCTGGCGACCTCAACATCGCCGGCCTCGCCCGCAAGGTCGCCGACCTGGCCGAGCGGACCCGCAACAACAAGATGGCGCCGGACGAGCTCACCGGGAGCACGTTCACGCTGACCAACACCGGCAGCCGGGGTGCGCTGTTCGACACCCCGATCATCTTCCAGCCGCAGGTGGCGATCCTCGGCACCGGCGCTGTGGTCAAGCGGCCCGTCGTGGTCGACGACCCGGGCCTGGGCGAGACGATCGCGGTCCGATCGATGGTGTATCTCGCGCTCACCTACGATCACCGGCTCGTCGACGGCGCGGACGCGGCGCGCTTCCTCACGATGGTGCGCCAGCGCCTCGAGGAGGGCCGCTTCGAGTCCGAGCTCGGGATCTAGGCCGGACGGAGGCCCGCCCGGCTCCGAGGCGCGGCTCGGGACCACCTGGCGAGGGCATGATGACCTCATGCGGGTTGCGATCACGGGTGCGTCAGGACTGATCGGCAGCGCCCTTCGAGAGTCGCTGCGACGCGACGGCCACGAGGTCCTGCGACTGGTGCGCGGCGAGCCCCGTACGCCGCAGGCGGACGAGGTCAGGTGGAGCCCGAGCGCCGGGTACGTCGACGTCGAGCGACTCGAAGGGCTGGACGCCTTCGTGCACCTCGCCGGAGCCGGTGTCGGCGACCGCCCCTGGACGCCGGGCTACCGAAAGACCGTCCTCGACAGCCGGGTCGAAGGCACCGGCGCGATCTCCTCCGCCCTCGCCCAGCTCCGGTCGGCACCTGAGGTGCTCGTGTCCGCGAGCGCGATCGGGTTCTACGGGGACGGCGGCGACCGCGTGCTGTCCGAGGACGCGCGGCAGGGCGAGGGGTTCCTCGCCGAGGTCGTCGGCCGGTGGGAGGACGCCGCCGAGCCGGCCCGGGCAGCCGGGATCCGGGTGGTGCACCCGCGATCGGGGCTGGTCATGACGCGGCGCGGCGGTCTGCTCCCCCGCCTGCTCCTGCCGTTCAAGCTCGGCGTCGGTGGCCGGGTCGGGTCGGGCCGCCAGTGGTGGAGCGGGATCAGTCTCGCCGACGAGGTGGCCGCCCTCCGATTCCTCGTCGAGCACCACGAGCTGTCCGGCCCGGTCAACCTCGCCGCACCGCTTCCGGCCCGGAACGCCGAGTGGACCGAGCTGATCGGTGATCGGCTGCACCGCCCCACGTTCATGCGCGCGCCGGCCCCCGTCCTCGAGCTACTCGGCAAGCCGCTCGGCGACCAGCTGGCCGAGATGCTCCTGTTCGGCCAGCGGGTCGAGCCGGCGGCGCTCAGCGCGGCCGGGTTCAGCTTCACGCACCCCGACCCCCGGTCGATCCTCGACTGGGCCTTGTCGCACTGACCGTCGTCGATCATGGAGATCTCGCGTTCATGGGACTGACGGGCGACGAGCGTGCAGTCCTCGACGAGATCGACGACGACGCGATCCTGGCCGACGTCGCGACCCTGGTGGCGATCCCAAGCGTCGACGGCACCGACGGCGAGCACGAGGCGCAGGCCTGGTGCGCGGCCCGGCTCGGTGAGCTCGGGCTCGAGGTGGACCACTGGCCGATCGATGTGGGCGAGCTCGCCGCCGACCGGCAGTTCCCCGGGATGGAGGTGC
>JACCYY010000176.1 GCA_013696235.1 Sporichthyaceae bacterium
TCACGTGCGCTCGAAGCGGAACCCGACGCCGCGGATCGTCGTGATGTACCGCGGGTCGTGCGCGCTGTCGCCGAGCTTTCGGCGCAGCCACGACATGTGCATGTCGATCGTCTTGGTCGAGCTGAACCACTCCGTGTCCCAGACCTCCCGGAGCAGGTCCTCGCGGCTGACGACGTTGCCCGCCTCGCGCACGAGCACCCGCAGGAGCTCGAACTCCTTCGTGGTGAGCTTCACCTCCTCGCCGTCGACCCAGGCGCGGCGACCGCTCACGTCGAGCCGCAGGCCGTTGTGGGCGACGGTGGGGTCGATCCCGCCGCGACGCAGCAGCGCGCGCATCCGGGCGAACAGGTCACCCATGCGGAACGGCTTGGCGACGACGTCGTCGCCTCCGGTCTCGAGCACGGTGAGCGCCATGTCGTCCGCACCTTCCGGGGCCACCATGATCACCGGTGCGTCGTAGCCGTCCAGGCGGAACCGCCGGCAGACCTCGAGCCCGCTGATCCCGGGCAGGTCCACGTCGAGCACCAGGATGCGGAACCCACCCTCGCCCGCTCGTTTCAGCGCGTCGGCGCCCGTGGCGACCACGATCGGCTGGTAGCCCTCGGCCGACATCGCGCGCGCGAGCGGGCTGGTCACCGACGCGTCCGCACCGGCCAGCAGCACGCGGGTCATGGTGGGACTGTACTGACCGGTCTCGGATTCGACCTCAGACGCCGGGCCAGACCGGGGGGCGCTTCTCGTTGAATGCAGCCACCCCTTCCCGGCGGTCGCCCGAGAACGCCGTGGCCCGCCACGCGGCGTCCTCGGCGTCGAGCCCGGTGCCGAGGTCGGTCCCGAGACTCCGCCGCAACGCGCGCTTCGCGTTGCGCACCCCGACCGGCGAGTTGGCCGCGATCGCCGCGGCGAGCTCGAGGGCAGCCGTACGGTCCTGACCGGAACCGACGACGCGGTCGACCAGGCCGAGGTCCAGCGCCTCGGCCGCTCCCACGCGGCGAGCGGTGAAGATCAGCTCGGCGGCCCGCGCGTATCCCACCCGGCGCGGGAGCAGCTGGGTGCCCCCGCCGCCGGGGATCACTCCGACGCTGACCTCGGGCAGGCCGACCACCGCAGTTTCGTCAGCGACCACGAGATCGCAGCACAGCGCCAGCTCGTACCCACCGCCGAGGGCGAACCCGTGCACCGCGGCGACGGTCGGGACGGGCAGGTCGAGCACGGCGCCGAACGCGGCCCGGAACACCGGCCGCTGCCGCATCAGGTCCGCGTCGGAGTAGGTGTTGCGCTCCTTCAGGTCCGCGCCGACGCAGAACGCCTTGGCGCTGGCCGAGGTCAGCACGACCGCCCGTACCGTCGAGTCCCCGGCCAGCCCCTCGCACGCGGACGCCAGCTCGCGTGCCATCGCGGTGGAGAGCGCGTTGTGCGCCTCCGCCCGGTCCAGGACCAGCTCGGCCACGCTGTCGTGCCGCGCGATGGTCAGGTGCTCGTACGCGTTCGCCAGGCTGTCCACGCGGCGAGGCTAGCTAACGCTCCCGCGGCCGCCCGGTCCGCCGGTCGGTGCTCCCGGCCGCCTCGTCACCGGTCAACGGTGGCAGGTCGCTGACTCGGGGGTCGCCGGCGTCGGCCAGGAAGTCGCTCGGCTCGGTGCGGTCGACGCCTTCGGGAGCCTTCATGGCTCGCAGGACGACGGTGAGCACAGCGGCGATCACGAGGTTGATGACGAACGCGGTCAGTGCGATGTAGACGCGCCCGCCGAAGATCGGCAGCTCGGCCACAGCACCACCGAAGTGCTTCCCCGTCACCGGGTTCAGCACGTTGTACGCCGTCCACGTGCCGTAGGTCATCCCGACCGCCCACCCAGCGAGCAGTGCCCACCGGTGGAACCAGCGGGTGTACAGGCCGAAGACGATCGCCGGGAACGTCTGCAAGATCCAGATCCCGCCGAGCAGCTGGAAGTTCAGCGCGAGCGTCCGGTCCAGGAAGAGCACGAACACCAGCGCGCCGACCTTCACCACGAGCGAGGCGAGCTTGGAGACCTTGGCTTCCTGCTTGGGTGTCGCCTCGGGCCGGATGAAGTCCCGGTAGATGTTGCGGGTGAACAGGTTCGCTGCCGCGATCGACATGATGGCGGCCGGGACGAGGGCGCCGATCGCGATCGCGGCGAACGCGATCCCGGCGAACCACGCCGGGAAAAAGTCCTCGAACAGCTGCGGGATGGCCAGCTGCGGGTTCACCGTGCCGTCCAGCGCGATCGGCATCGTCCCGGCGGCGATCGCGACGAAGCCGAGCAGGGCGAGCAGCCCGAGCAGCAGCGAGTACGCCGGAAGCAGCGACGCGTTGCGGCGTATGACGTTGCGGTTCTTGGTCGAGAGCACTGCGGTGATCGAGTGCGGGTACATGAACAGCGCCATCGCCGACCCGAGCGCCAGCGTCCAGTACGGCATGTACTGGCCCGGTCCGGGGATGAACGAACCCTGCGCAACGCCGGTGACCTCGTTCGTCGCCGTCATCTTGGCCTCGGCGGCGCTGAAGATCGAGTCCCAGCCGCCGACCTTCGCCGGCAGGTAGACCACGGCGACGAAGATCACCAGGTAGATCAGGATGTCCTTCACGAACGCGATCAGCGCAGGGGCTCGAAGGCCGCTGGAGTACGTGTAGGCGGCGAGCACGGCGAAGGCCAGGAACAGCGGCAGGTCCTTTTGGATGATGTTGCCCGTCCCGCCGATCCCCATGACCTCGAGCACGGCTTGGATGCCGACCAGCTGCAGCGCGATGTAGGGCATCGTGGCGAGGATGCCGGTCCCGGCGACGGCCAGGGAGAGGCTCTTGCTCCCGTAGCGACCGCCGACGAAGTCCGCCGGCGTGACGTAGCCGTGTCGGTGCGAGACCGACCACAGCCGGGACATGAAGATGAAGATGATCGGGTAGAGCACGATCGTGTAGGGCACGGCGAAGAACCCAGTGACCGCGCCGGTCGCGAACATCGCCGCCGGCACCGCGATGAACGTGTACGCGGTGTAGATGTCGCCGCCGATCAGGAACCAGGTCACCCAGTTGCCGAAGCCGCGACCGCCGAGACCCCACTCGTCGAGCGAGTCCATCGTCGCCGCTCGCCGCCAGCGCGATGCCATGAAGCCGATCACCGTGACGCCGAGGAAGAGCACGATGACGATCGTCAGCGCGACACCGTTGACGCTGGTGTCCGGCGCCACCGCGGCGGTGATCATCTCTCACCGCCGTTGGCCTCGTCGCGGGAGCCGAGCCCGAGCTCTTCCCGCTCCCGCGCCTCGTTCTGGCGGACGAGCCGGTGGGCGGTCGTGACCAGCGCGGCGCAGATGAACACCCAGGCCAGCTGGTACCAGTAGAAGAACGGGAAGCCGAAGAGCCGAGGTTCCGCGCGCGCGTACGTCGGCACCAGCAGCGGCACCACGATGCACACGGCGAGCAGCACGCCCGCGATCACGAGTGGCGTGCGGATCCGCGGCCACGCGGACGCTGGCCGGTCAGACGCTTGCCGGCCGGATGGTCGACGGTCAGACGACTGGGCGTCGGTCACAGGAACGTCGGGCAAAGGGACCACCTCCACGCGAACACACCGGGCGCCAGAAACCTACTGCGCGCAGTGCCGCTGCACAGCCCGGTACCCGGCGCCCACCTCGACGAACGGCAGATTTCCGACGACGAGCGGTCAGCGCTCAGGGCCGTAACCGGTTCCGTCGTCGGTGTCCAGCGGCCGTACGACGGTGGAACGGGCCCGGTCGAGCTCAGCCTCCACCAAACCGTAGATCTCGCGCTGCACGGTCTCCACCTTGGGCACGTCGTACAGGAGGAGCTGGCCCTGCTCGCCGGCGGAGGACACGACGAGCGTCCCGCAGCCGAGCATGCGGTCGACCAGCCCGTGATCGAACGAGACGTCGTTCACCCGGGACAGCGGCATCGTGCGTCCGTACCGGCGAATCACCCCGTGGTTCGTCAGGATCCGCTCGTTCGTGACGACGTAGCGCGACGTCAACCAGTTGAGGAACGGCCACACGCTCCATCGGGCGACGATCACGAGACCCACCACCACGATCGCCAGCCTGATCCACAGCTGGGCGCCACCGTCCGGGATGGGTTGGGTGGCGAAGCCGACGGCCGCGCACACCACGACGAAGATCAGGATTGGTACGAACATCGCCTTGATGTGCTGGCGCAACGCTAGGACGACGCGCTCGTTCGGCCCGAGCTGCTTCTGCGAGATCACTGGGTGATCGTGACACGCCACCCAGGCGTGCGCACCCCAGTGCTGGTAGCGGGCAGTATGTTGAGCACCGCCTGGTCCGGAGCCTGTATCGGGGAGGACGATGACCGCCGTCGAGCAACCGGCGCATTGCCGTGTCGAGGCACCCGGTGACCGGCTCCTGGGGTACGCGATGTACCGCAGCTGGGGCCAGTGGCGATCACGACGTGTGGGTGCGGCGCGGGGGCACTGACGCGTGGCACTGCTTCTGGCCTTCTCGGTGGTCCTGCTGATCGGTGTGATGATCTCAGCGCTGGC
>JACCYY010000199.1 GCA_013696235.1 Sporichthyaceae bacterium
GCCGCTCGTCGTCGTCCCGTGGCCACAGCCGTCCCTGGATGACGCCGCCCATGCACTTGATCGCGCACGCCGCGATGATCCCCTCGGGGGTTCCGCCGATGCCGAGCAGCAGGTCCACCCCGGTGCCGGGGCGGGCGGCCATGATCGCGCCGGCCACGTCACCGTCGGTGATGAACTTGATCCTGGCCCCGGTCTCGCGGATGTCGCTGATGATCTTGGCGTGCCGCGGTCGGTCCAAGATCACCACGGTCACGTCCTGGGCGGACTCCTTCTTTGCCTTCGCCACCCGGCGGATGTTCTCGGCGACCGGTGCGGTGATGTCCACGAGGTCCGCCGCGTCCGGACCGGTCGCCAGCTTCTCCATGTAGAACACTGCGGACGGGTCGTACATCGTGCCTCGCTCGGCGACCGCGAGCACCGCGATGGCGTTGCCCATGCCCTTGGCCGCGAGGGTCGTCCCGTCGATCGGGTCGACGGCGACGTCGCACGGCGGTCCCGAGCCGTCACCGACGATCTCGCCGTTGTAGAGCATCGGCGCGGAGTCCTTCTCGCCTTCCCCGATCACCACCACGCCGTTCATCGACACGGTCGTGATGAGCTGGCGCATCGCGTTCACCGCAGCGTTGTCCGCTCCGTTCTTGTCCCCGCGTCCCACCCACCGACCGGCCGCCATGGCTGCGGCCTCGGTCACCCGGACCAGCTCGAGGGCGAGGTTGCGGTCGGGCACCTCGGTGGGGCGCGCCGAGGTGCGGTCATCCTGGCCGTCGGGTCGATCGCTGGGCTGGCTCATCTGCCACACACGCCTCTCGGTGGTGCTGTGCTCGGGAGTGCGGCGATCGTATCGGCGACCACCTCGACCCCGGCCGCACGCGATCCACCGGGGTGCAGGTCGGGCGACCAGCGCCCTCGGCGAGGATGGGACGGTGCCGACCGAAGCGAGCGACGAGCCAGCGGCTGCGCCAGCCGGCCGCCGGGGAGGCGGCAGCACGCTCGACATGGTGCGGTCGTTGGGGATCGTGCTGCTGCTGATCGGTGCGATCGCCTTGATCACGTTGCGACCACCAGGCGGGGACGGGATCCGGGTGGTCGAGTACGGCACCGAGCTGGCCTCGGCCCGGGTCGCCGCGCCCTATCCCGTCCTGGCGCCGAGCGGCCTGGACGGCTACCGCGCCACGAGCGTGCGGTTCGCCGCGACCGACGAAGGGACGGTGTGGCACCTCGGCTACGTCTCGCCGCTCGGGGAGTACGTCGGCCTGGACCAGACCGACGGCGCCGCGGCGGGCTTCGTCGACGACCTGACCGAGGGAGCCGAGGCGCTCGGCGGCTCGAACGGCTCGGTCGATCTCGGCGGGCGGGCATGGGATCGCTACGACGGCGGCGGCGACCAGGATGGCGAGCGGGTCCGCGGTCTCGCCAGCCAGGGTGACGGGGCAACGGCGCTGGTGTCCGGCACGGCCGAGTGGCCCGAACTCGAGGCGATGGCCGCCGCCCTGTCCGCCACGGCCGGCTGATCAGCCGGGGAGGACGACGTGGAGGACGCGCCGACCGTCGTGCGCCGGCGATTCGAGCTCGACCTCCCACTGCTCGCCCAGGGCAGCGGCCAGCCGCTCTGGCGTCCGCGGGTCGGGGCCGCTGCGGGTCACCAGGTGACGGACGACCTGGCCGCGCGTGTGCTTGGCCAGGTGCGAGACGACCACCCGCGATCCCGCGACGTCGCGCAGCACGCGGACCGCGACTGTCCGGGCCGCGACCTCGCCCGTCGGTCGCCACGCTGCGGCGTACGTGGCGGAGCGGCAGTCCACCACGAGCTGGCCCGCGGCCCGGGCGTCCAGGAGCCGGGCGAGGTGCTCGCGCCAGTACGCGCCGACGGGACCGATCCCCGGCAGGGAGACGTCCATCGCGAGCCGGTAGGCCGGGACCCGGTCGTCCAGCCGGAGCAAGCCCCAGGCCGCCGAGACCACGAGCACCCGGCTCGCTGCCCGGCGCCGCGCACCGACCGGGAGCGTCGACAGCCCGAGCGCGTCGTAGAGCACACCGGAGTAGAGCGCGTCGACCCGCTGGGCCGGCGCGCTGCGCCAGCTCACGTTGCGGCTGACCTCCGTACGGAGTGTCGACGAGACACCGAGGGCGGCGGCGGCGGTCTCACCGGCGGAGGTGTCGGCGAGTGCGGTCAGGAGGCGCTCCCTGGCCGCGTTGAGCTCGGGGAAGCTCAGGGCGTCGAGGCGGACCGGCTGCCCACGCTGCCGCGGCGTCTTGCCCTCGGACGGCGGAAGCAGGACCAGCACCGGTGCCGGTCAGTCCCTCGCCGGGGGGAGGCTGGGCGGGTCCTGGCCCTCGACGGTCGCGCGGACGGCGTCGAGGCGGGCGCGCGCGCCGTCGAGCCATTGCTGGCAGATGGCGGCCAGCTCCTCGCCGCGCTCCCACAGCGTCAGAGACTCCTCGAGCGTCGTGCCCCCGGTCTCCAGGCGGCGGACCACCTCGGCCAGCTCGTCGCGGGCTGCCTCGTAGCTCAACGCCTGCTGCTCCGCCACGCCGCCAGCCTACGGTCGCCCAGGCACCCACGACGGGGGAGTCAGCTGCGTGGAGCCGGGGTGACGGCGTCGATGGTGAGGTCGAGCGCACCGTCGGCGACGGCGGCGCGCACGTGGTGGCCCACCTCGACCCCGCGGACCGTCCGGACCGCATCGCCCTTCGCGTCCAGCAGCACGGTGTACCCGCGCCGAAGCGTGGCCAGCGGGGACAGGGACCGGACGCGGTCGCGGGTGTTGCGCAAGTCGTCCTGCGCGCGCTCGACCCGACGCGCGAGCCCGGCGCGCAGTCGCGCGAGGTTGGCTTGGAGATCCTGCTCTCTGAGCTCCACTGCGCGCTCAGGTGCGGCCAGGCCGGGTCGGGCGCGGACGTCGGCCACCCAGGAGACCTGCTGAGCCAGCCACCGGATGACCGCGGCCCGGCTGCGCTCGCGGAGGTCCGCCACGAGCGCGAGCTCCTCGGCGACGGCCGGCACGACTCGCTTGGCGGCGTCGGTCGGTGTCGACGCGCGCACGTCCGCGACGAGATCCAGCAGTGGGCTGTCCTGCTCGTGACCGATCGCGCTGACCACCGGTGTCCGGCACGCGGCCACCGCCCGGACCAGCGCCTCGTCGGAGAACGGCAGCAGGTCCTCCAGCGATCCACCACCTCGAGCGATGATGATCACCTCGACCCGGGAGGTACCGTCCAGGGCCCGCAACGCCGAGATCACCTCGGGCACTGCGTGCGGGCCTTGCACCGGGACGTTCTTCACGGTGAACGTGACCGCAGGCCAGCGCCGCGCCGCGTTCTCCAGCACGTCCTGCTCGGCCGCTGACCCGCGCCCGCAGACCAGGCCGACGGCCGCCGGCAGGAACGGGAGAGGCCGCTTGCGGTCGGCAGCGAACAGGCCCTCGGCCGCGAGCACCTGCTTGAGCCGCTCGAGCCGGGCCAGCAGCTCGCCGATCCCCACATGACGGAGGTCGCTCGCGTTCAGCGACAGCGTGCCGCGGTTGAGGTAGAACTCCGGCCGCGCCAGCACGACTACCCGGCTGCCGGCGACCACGGCGGGCACCACCTGGCCCACCAGGTCGGCGCCGCACCGTACGGCGATCGACACGTCGGCGGCCGGATCGCGCAACGTCAAGAACACCACCGGGCTCCCGGTGCGGTGGTTGAGCTGGGTGACCTGGCCCTCGACCCAGACCGACCCGAGCTTGTGCACCCACTCGCCGATCAGCCGGCTCACGGTACGAACCGGCACCGGCTGCTCCGGGGAGGACTCCAACGGCATCGCGCCAGGGTAGGAGACCGACCGATCCTCGGCGATGAGACGATGGGGGCATGCCCGAGACCGCCCAACCTTCCCGGCGTGTCCTTCTCGCCTCACCGCGCGGCTACTGCGCCGGGGTCGACCGCGCGGTGATCGCGGTCGAGCGGGCGCTCGAGCAGCACGGCGCGCCGGTGTACGTCCGCAAGCAGATCGTCCACAACACGCACGTCGTGCGGACCCTGGAGCGGCGCGGCGCGATCTTCGTCGACGAGACGGACGAGGTGCCCGAGGGTGCGCTCGTGGTGTTCTCCGCCCACGGGGTCTCGCCCGCCGTGCACGCCGAGGCGGCCCAGCGGGGTTTGCGCACCATCGATGCGACCTGCCCGCTCGTGACGAAGGTCCACAACGAGGCCCGGCGATTTGCTTCGCAGGACCTCGACATCCTGCTGATCGGTCATGCCGGGCACGAGGAGGTCGAGGGGACCGCCGGAGAGGCTCCGGAGCGGATCCAGCTCGTCGAGACCCCGGACGGCGCAGCCGACGTGGCGGTCCGCGACCCGGCTCGGGTTGCCTGGCTGTCCCAGACGACGCTGTCGGTGGACGAGACGCTGCAGACGGTTGCCCGGCTGCGCGAGCGGTTCCCGCTGCTCATCGACCCGCCGAGCGACGACATCTGCTACGCGACGCAGAACCGACAGGTCGCCGTGAAGCAGCTGGCCGGCCAGTGCGAGCTGGTGCTCGTGGTGGGCTCGCGGAACTCGTCGAACTCCGTACGACTGGTCGAGGTGGCGCTCGAGAGCGGTGCGGGTGCGTCCTACCTCGTCGACGATGCGACCGAGATCAGCGCCGACTGGCTCGCCGGGGTCACCACGGTCGGGCTGACGTCAGGTGCATCGGTGCCGGAGGAGCTCGTCGACGGCGTCCTGCACTGGCTCGCAGCGCATGGTTTCGCCGACGTGTCGGAGGTGCGCTCAGCCG
Organism: Sporichthyaceae bacterium; assembly: GCA_013696235.1. Lineage (GTDB taxonomy): Bacteria > Actinomycetota > Actinomycetes > JACCYY01 > JACCYY01 > JACCYY01. The sequence goes on from JACCYY010000199.1 coordinate 4,760, forward strand.
AGGAGCGGCTGGTGTTCTCGCTCCCCAAGGAGCTGCGCAGCTCGGCTTGACGGGGGTTGCGCGGGGCAGACCGGGCGACGGACGCGGTCAGCGGTCAGTCGAGGTACGTGCGGTAACCGACCGCCAGCACGGCGAGCGCGGTGCCGACCAGCAGCATGAAGGGGTGGTCGAGCACGGCCGCGGCCATGTCACCGGACGTTCGCTGCACCCAGCTGCCCTCGCTCGCTGGCGCGACCTGCGCGGCCAGGCCGGCCGCGGCGATGAACACCAGCGGAGGCACGGCGGCCGACGCCCACGAGTCGCGACCGCGCAGGCGCAGGCCGACGAACGCACTCATCGCGACGAAGGCGATGAAGAACATCCACCCGAGCCCGGGGGACGCAGCGGCATCGATGACGGCACCCAGCGTGGTTCCCACGAGTGCGACGACGGCCGCCCCGGTCGCGGTGAGCCCCTCCAGGGCCGGCCCGCGTGGGACAGGATGCCGCTGCACGTGCGTGACGAGACCTGGCCGCGGGTCGTCGCCCTCGTCGGCGGACCGTACCGGCCTCGGCTCCCGAGGGAGGGCACGCGCCGGTACGACCCGCGGGTCGTCGTCCTCGCGGTACGGCACGCCTGGCATGTCGCCGACGATAGGTCTGGTCGCACCGTCGACCGATGAGGCGCGCCCGACGGGACGGATCTGCGGGCGGCACCCCACCGGTCGTCCGCCGGTCGTCCGCCGTCATCCAGCCGGACCGGCCAGCACGGCCCGCAGCGCCGAGATCGACTGCGGCGTCGCCGGCAGGACGATCTCGTGGTAGCTGATCAACCGGCTCAACACCGCCGTTCGTGGTCCGTCGCGCCAGGCGGCGCTCCCGTAGAACCGCGCCTCGGCGGCGTCGCGCGCAGCGAGCGAGGGATAGGCCCGGACCAGGAAGTAGTGATCGTCGTCGAGGAGCGACGGTCCATGGGCGACGACCTCGATCCCGAACTGCTCGAGCAGCGGGGCTCCCTCGTCGCGGAGGATCCGGTGGTATGCCGCCCGCTCGCCAGGCTTGAGCAAGTAGGTCCGGATCTCGATGACTGGTTCGCTCGTCATTCGCGATCCCGGTTGGTCGGTCATGGATCTGCCTCTCCGGTCGGACGATTTGCGGTCGACATCCTCAGTCGCCGGCCGCGCGGCTGGTCGGCATCGTGATCAGCATGTCGGTGTCCGAAGCCAGCAGCTCGGCGGCAGCCACCGGCCGCGGCACGTCCGAGATACCAGGCAGCGCCGCCAGCTGCTCGTCGACGACGTCGAGAGCGGCGAACCGGCGCGCCGTGACCAGGACGCGGGTCTCCAGCGAGCCGACTGCTCGGTTGTACGCGGTCACCGCAGACCCCAGCTCCCGACCGAGCTGGCCGAGATGACCACCCATCGTGGCCAGCCGGCCATGCAGCTCACGGCCCAGCGAGAGCACCTCCCGCGCGTTCTCGGCGACCGCGTCATGCCGCCAGGCGTAGGCGATCGTGCGCAGCAGGGCGATCAACGTCGACGGTGTCGCGATCACGACGTCGCGGGCGAAGGCGTGCTCGAGCAGGGTCGGGTCGTGCTCGAGCGCGACCGCGAGGAACGAGTCCGACGGCACGAACATCACGACGAACTCCGGGGACGGCTCGAAGCGCGCCCAGTACGACTTCGCCGCCAGGCGGGTGACGTGCTCACGAACCTGCCGGGCGTGCGCGTCGAGGCGTGCGCGCTGGCTGCTCTCGTCCCGGGCGTCCATCGCGTCGAGGTAGCCGGCGAAGGGCACCTTCGCGTCGACCACGACGTTCTTGCCACCGGCCAGCCGGACCACGAGGTCCGGTCGCAACGTGCCGTCCTCGGTGGTGCTCGACGCCTGGGTCAGGTAGTCGCAGTGCTCGACCATGCCGGCCGCCTCGACGATCCGCTCGAGCTGCAGCTCACCCCAGCGGCCCCGCACCTGTGGCGCGCGCAGCGCGGTGGACAGCGTGGACGCCTCACGGCGCAGCTCGTCGGAGGATCGGCGGACGGCGTCGACCTGTTCTCGCAGCGCGGCCTGCGCGGCCGAGCGCTGGTGCTCGGCGGTTCGCAGCTGGACCTCGACCTTCCCGAGGGTGTCCCGCAACGGTGCGACCAGCGACGCCACGCCCTGCTCGTGGTCACGCTCCCGGGCGATCTGGCCGAGCAGCTGGTCGTACGAGCGCTGCGCGTCGGCACGCCGCGCCTCCGCGGTGTCCCGTTCGGCTGACAGCGATCTCTCCTGAGGAGCGCCCCTCGCGGCAGCCAGCAGGAGGCCGAGCCCGATGCCGACCGCGAGCGCGGCAGCGAGTCCGAGGATCTGAGTCATGGGACGAAGCGTGACTGGAGCCACCGACACTTCCGTGGTCCCACATCCCATCGAAGGGCGCCGGGCACCACTGTGTCCGGCGTGTTGCGACGTCCAGCGCCCTGCGATCGGGATCCCGGCCTGCGGGCGAAGCTCGGCCGGCGAACGTAGGATCGCCCCTCGTGGCACTCTCCATCGGCATCGTCGGTCTGCCCAACGTCGGGAAGTCGACGCTCTTCAACGCCCTCACCCGCAACGACGTGTTGGCCGCGAACTACCCGTTCGCGACGATCGAGCCCAACGTCGGGGTGGTGGGCGTCCCGGACGCCCGGCTGGCCACGCTCACCGAGATCTCGAGCTCGGCCAAGACGCTGCCGGCGACGGTGTCGTTCATCGACATCGCCGGCATCGTCAAGGGCGCCTCGGAGGGCGAGGGCCTCGGCAACAAGTTCCTCGCGCACATCCGTGACGCCGACGCGATCTGCCAGGTCATCCGGGTGTTCGAGGACGCCGACGTCACCCACGTCGACGGCCGGATCGATCCCGCCGACGACATCGAGACGATCAACACCGAGCTGATCCTCGCCGACCTGCAGACCGTCGAGAAGGCACTCCCCAGGCTGGAGAAGGAGGCCCGACTCAGCAAGAGCACCGCCGGCCAGGTCGACGCCGTACGAGAGGCGCTGGGGGTGCTCAGCACGGGCCGTACCGTCTTCGCTGCCGGGTTGGACCGTGCACCGTTGCGCGAGCTCCACCTGATGACGGCCAAGCCGTTCATCTACGTGTTCAACCTGGACGACACCGAGCTGGGCGACGAACCTCTGCGCTCCGGCCTGGCCAAGCTGGTCGCTCCTGCCGAGGCGATCTTCCTGGACGCCAAGATCGAGGCCGAGCTCACCGAGCTGCCACCGGACGAGGCGCTCGAGCTCCTGCAGTCGATCGGGCAGGAGGAGTCCGGCCTGGATCTCCTGGCTCGGGTGGGCTTCGCGACCCTGGGCCTGCAGACCTATCTCACGACCGGCCCGAAGGAGTCCCGCGCCTGGACGATCCCGGTCGGCGCGACCGCGCCCGAGGCGGCCGGGGTGATCCACACCGACTTCCAGCGTGGCTTCATCAAGGCCGAGGTGGTGTCCTTCGACGACCTCGTCGCGGCGGGCTCGATGGCCGAGGCGAAGGCTCGCGGCAAGGTGCGCATCGAGGGCAAGGACTATGTGATGCGCGACGGCGACGTCGTCGAGTTCCGCTTCAACGTGTAGCAGCACACCGATCCGCAGGTCACCCAGCTGCCGCGTTGGACCGGGACCTGCCGTCAGCCTGACCGACGGGTCTTCGGCCCAGCGATGCCGTCAGTCATCGCCCCGGTTCCAGGCCAGGATCTGCTCCTGCATCGCCGCGGAGCTCGGGAACCGGGCCGGCTCGTAGCAGCCGAGCGGGCTGCTCGCCGTGCGCGCGGCACACCGGTTGCAGAATGTGCACGGCACCTCCGGCTCGTTCCCACCTGCCTCGAACGTCCGCACGAGGTCGGGGTTCGCGATCAGCGCTCTGGCCATCGCGACCAGATCACACTTGCCGTCCCGTAGGGCGCCCTCGATCGTCTCGCGCCGCTGGAAGCCACCGTTGGCGATCACCGGCAGTCCGACCTCCTGCCTGAACACGGCGGCGTAGTCGAGGTTGATCGCCTCCTGGTACTTCCAGCCGACACCGAGCAGCGATCGGGACACGGGGATCGGCAGCGCGTGCAGGAGCGCCGCGCGCCACGATGCCTTGCGCCCCAGGTGGCGAGCCGTGTCGTAGAAGATGCGCGCTTCCTCGACCGGGAACGGTCCTGGCGTGACCCGGGGATGGATGAACCCGAATCCCGAGTCGATGTTCAGGTAGTCCACTCCGAGCACCTTGAGCCGGCGCCCGTACGCCAAGGTCTCCTTGAGCCGGTTGCCCTGGAAGTAGTGCCGGGGCGGGAACACGAACGGGAGGCGCAGGTTGATCGGCAACCAGTTGTAGTCCTCGGCGGCAAGGCGAATCCCGAACAGGTAGTCCGGTCCCACCCGTCCCCGGACCTCGCGGACGACTTCGTCGAGGAAGCGGAACCGCCTCTCCACTGAACCACCCCACGCGTCGCGGCGACGGTTGAAGCCGGGATTAAGGAACTGGTGGATGAGGTAGCCCTTCGAGGCGGTCACCTCGACACCGTCGGCCCCGGTGGCCTGCACCCGCTCGGCGGCGTCACCGAAGTCGCGGACGGCCTGCCAGATGTCTTCCTCGGACATCGCCGTGCGCCGATCGGTGTAGCCGTAGATCAGGTCGAACCCGTCGGACGATGAGTGGCTGTCCTGCGGCTCCGGGAAGAGGCTGACTTGCGCTGCATAGCCGGGGTCACCGAGCTGGATGATGTACCGGCAACCGGTGCTCTTGATCTCCGCGATGGCCTTGCGCAGCGGTGCGACGTAGATGTCCTCGCTGATCGGCGGGTACTCCAGGGGTGACTTCCGGAATCTGTTGACGTTGAACGTCGTCGAGATGATTCCTCCGACGCCTCCGTCGGCGAAGCGCTTCTCGAAGTTCTTCCACGTGCTCCCGACCACGCCGTCGTAACCAGCGGTTCGACCCCCGACCGACGACCGCAGGATCCGGTTCGGGAACGTGACCTGCTTGATCGAGTACGGCTCGAAGATCACGGCTGCTCCCCTCGCGGTCTACTCGGCGAGCGCGCGGACCGCAAGAGCGGTGTTGCAGGCGGACAGCGCCGTCGTCATGATCGCCGCCCGGCGCGGGAGGTCGCCGTTGATCCCCGCAGCCGCTGCCGAAACCGTGTCCGCAGCATGGATGATCACCGCCACGCGGCCGGTTCGTCGGCGCTGGTCGCCCGTCAGCAGCAGGAGGTCGGCACCGAGGAGGACCGTCCGGACACCGAACATGCGGAACGGGTAGACGCCCGCCCGGCCGGCGGTCCGGTCGAAACCGAGCCGGCGCAGGAGCACCGTCGGGGCGAGGAGGGCGAGCGTGCCGTTGGTCAGGCGGACGACGGCCAAGGCGGTGCGAGCCTGCTGCGGCGTGATCATCGTCAGTGCGCTCCGCCCTGGTCTGGTGCGAGGACCGTGGCAGCGCGGTCGTCCGCTGTCAATCCTCTTCCCATGACCAGCGTCCCGCGGGCGGTGACCCTGACCTCGCGTCAGCTCGTACGGCGAGACGGAGCGTCTGGATCCGGGGCCGGTTCCGCGCATTCTCGACCCGATGGCGACCCTGCGCTGGTGTACTTGGCCGGGTTGGGGGTGAAGCCGAGGAGGAAGCGTTGAGCGGCGCATCGATGATGAAGACAGTCTTCGAGCGAGTGGTCCGGGCGGTCGATCACCGGATCGGCTGGGACAGGTTGCCTCTTCCGCTCGGGTTGCTCGCGCTGGTGGGGATCCGCGACACCCTTCGCGACCACAACC
>JACCYY010000242.1 GCA_013696235.1 Sporichthyaceae bacterium
GACCTGGGCGGACCCGGAGCGCATCGGCCGTGCTCGCCCGGCTACGGTCGAACGGTGAGCGCACCCAAGTCATACGTCCGCGTCACGCTCACCGCGCAGCAGCGTCGTTCCCGGTTGCGGAGCCTGGTCGTCGCGATGCTCGTCTGCGACCTGCTCCTCGTGGTGCTCATCGTCGCGGCGGTGACGTGGTTCGACGGCCCGGCCCGGTGGGCTCTGCTGGCGGCCGCGCTGGTCCCGCTGACAGTGGCGCTGCTCGCGCTCCGGGGCGTCGTCGTGCTCGGACGGTCACCTCGACAGGTGTGACCTGGTGCCAGCGGCTGCGTCGATGCGGCCCCCGGGGCGTGCGGCTCGTACCATGGATATCAGCGCCGCGTAAGCCCGCGCACCCAATCGCCACCGAATCGAGTGCTCACGCATGTCCGTACGCAGCCGCGAGGACCTCCGCAACATCGCCATCGTCGCCCACGTGGACCACGGCAAGACCACGTTGGTAGACGCCATGCTCTGGCAGTCGGGCGCGTTCGGCGCGCACAAGCACGTCGACGAGCGGGCGATGGACTCTGGCGACCTCGAGCGCGAGAAGGGCATCACGATCCTCGCGAAGAACACCGCCATCCGCTACACCGGCCTGCACGCCCCGGTCGCCGGCATGACGATCAACATCATCGACACCCCCGGCCACGCGGACTTCGGCGGCGAGGTCGAGCGGGGACTGTCCATGGTCGACGCCATCGCGCTCCTGGTCGACGCCAGCGAGGGACCGCTGCCGCAGACGCGGTTCGTCCTGCGCAAGGCACTCGCCGCGAAGCTGCCGGTGATCCTCGTGGTGAACAAGACCGACCGGCCGGACTCGCGCATCGCAGAGGTCGTCGACGAGACGTACGGCCTCTTCCTCGACCTGCTCGACGACGACGCCGACAGCTCGGACATCCTCGACTTCCCGATCGTGTACGCGTCGGCGCGTGCCGGCCGGGCATCGCTCACCGCACCGGCCGATGGCGAGATCCCGGACTCGCCCGATCTCGAGCCGCTGTTCGCGACGATCCTGTCCGCGGTCCCGGCGCCGCGCTACGACGACGAGGCGCCGCTGCGCGCCCAGGTCACGAACCTCGACGCGTCCCCGTTCCTCGGTCGCCTCGCGCTGTGCCGCGTCCACGACGGGACGATCACGAAGGGCCAGACCGTGGCCTGGATCCGTCGCGACGGGACCCAGCAAAGGGTCAAGATCACCGAGTTGTTGATCACCGAGGCGCTCGAGCGCGTTCCCGCGATGTCGGCCGGCCCGGGCGACATCATCGCCGTCGCCGGGATCCCGGAGATCACGATCGGCGAGACGCTCGCCGACGCGGACGACCCGCACGCCCTCCCGTTGATCACGGTGGACGAGCCGGCGATCTCGATGACGATCGGGACGAACACCTCGCCGCTGTCCGGCCGGGTCAAGGGCTCCAAGGTCACCGCTCGCCTGGTCAAGGACCGGATCGACCGAGAGCTGGTCGGCAACGTCTCGTTGCGCGTCCTCCCCACGGACCGCCCGGACACCTGGGAGGTCCAGGGACGCGGCGAGCTGGCTCTGGCGATCCTGGTGGAGCAGATGCGCCGGGAGGGGTTCGAGCTCACGGTCGGCAAGCCGCAGGTGGTCACCCAGCAGATCGACGGCAAGCTGCACGAGCCGGTCGAGCGCTTGACCATCGACTGCCCGGAGGACTTCCTCGGCACGGTGACCCAGCTGCTCGCCGTCCGGAAGGGCCGGATGGAGCACATGACCAACCACGGCACCGGATGGGTGCGGATGGAGTTCGTCGTCCCCTCCCGCGGGCTGATCGGCTTCCGTACCGAGTTCCTCACCGAGACCCGGGGCACCGGCATCGCGCACCACGTGTTCGACGGCTACCACCCGTGGTTCGGCGAGCTGCGGACCCGGCAGTCGGGCTCGATGGTCGCCGACCGGACCGGCTCGGCGACCCCCTTCGCCATGCTCAACCTGCAGGAGCGCGGGTCGCTGTTCGTCGAGCCGACGACCGAGGTGTACGAGGGCATGGTGATCGGCGAGAACTCGCGCCAGGACGACATGGACGTGAACATCACCAAGGAGAAGAAGCTCTCGAACATGCGCTCGTCGGCGAGCGACGAGACCGAGCGCCTGATCCCGCCGCGCCGGCTCTCGCTCGAGCAGAGCCTGGAGTTCTGCCGCGAGGACGAGTGCGTCGAGGTGACCCCCGACGCCGTGCGGATCCGCAAGCTGGTGCTGAACTCGAACGACCGCGCGAAGACCGCCTCCCGCTCGCGCCGTGCCTGACACCGCTCGCCGGCACCCGGTGCCGGCGAGCTGGCGCCGGGTGCTGCTGGTGCATGCCCACCCCGATGACGAGTCGATCACGACCGGGGCGACCATGGCGGCCCTGGTGCAGGCGGGAGTGCAGGTCACGCTGATCACCTGCACGCGCGGTGAGAGGGGCGAGGTGATCGGCAGCGGCCTGGTACACCTCCAGCA
>JACCYY010000249.1 GCA_013696235.1 Sporichthyaceae bacterium
TCCGAGGTGACCGGGCTGTCGGTCCGGGTCGACGGCCCGGCGGACGTCCCGACGGTGGTGGCAACACTGGTCGATGACCGGGTGGCGTCCCGCATCGCCGCCAAGGACGCCACCCTGTGGGGTGCCGAGGCCGAGCCCGAAGCCGCCAACCGGCTCGGCTGGGTCGACCTGGCGCTGCGGAGCCGCGAGCTGCTGCCCGAGCTGGACGGGCTCGTCGCCGGGGCGCGCGCAGACGGGCTCGACCGGGTGGTGCTCTGCGGCATGGGCGGCTCGTCGCTGGCGCCGGAGGTGATCGCGTCGGGAGCGGGCTGTCCCCTGGTCGTCCTCGACAGCACGGACCCCGCGATGGTCGGACCTGCAGTGTCCGCCGACCTGGAGCGCACGATCGTGGTCGTGTCGAGCAAGAGCGGGTCGACCGTCGAGACCGACAGCCAGCGCCGCGCGTTCGTCGCGGCGTTCGAGGCCATCGGCATCGACGCGGCGTCGCGGATCGTCGTGGTCACCGACCCGGGATCGCCGTTCGAGGAGCTGGCCCGGGCGGAGGGCTACCGGGCCGTGGTACTGGCCGACCCGCAGGTCGGCGGGCGCTACAGCGCGTTCACGGCGTTCGGCCTGGTTCCGTGCGCACTCGCCGGCGTCGACGTCACCGTCCTGCTCGACGAGGCGGCCGCTGTGCTGGCCGACCTCGCCGTGGACGAGCCGACGAACCCGGCGCTCGTGCTGGGGGCGGCGCTCGCCAGGACCGACCCGCTGCGCGACAAGATCGCGATCGACGACCGCGACGGCGGCCTGGCCGGGTTCGGCGACTGGGCCGAGCAGCTCATCGCCGAGTCCACCGGCAAGAACGGAACAGGTGTCCTCCCGGTCGTGGTGGAGCCCGACGCTCCTGAGCTCAGCTGGCCGGCGAGCGACATCCTCACGGTCCGGGTCGCGGCCGACCCCACGCGGCCGCCACCGCCACCGCCGACGCACGTTCACGTCGCCGGCCCGCTCGGCGCCCAGATGATCCTCTGGGAGACGGCGACTGCCGTGGCGGGACGCCTCCTCGGGATCAACCCGTTCGACCAGCCCGATGTCGAGGAGGCGAAGAACGCGGCCCGGGCGCTGCTCGACGACCAACCCACGCCGGCCCCGGCCGACCTCGTCGACGGGGACATCGAGATCCGCGCCGTCGGCTTCGCCCTCGACGGCGTCGAGGACCTCGCCGGTGCCGTCGAGGCACTGCTGAGCCAGCTCACGGCCACCGGGTACGTCGCGGTCATGGCCTTCCTCGACCGGCTCGGGGACGACGTCGCGCTCGAGGCGGTCAGGAGCACCATCGCGTTGCGGACCGAACGACCCACCACGTTCGGATGGGGTCCGCGCTTCCTGCACTCCACCGGTCAGTTCCACAAGGGCGGTCCCCCGCTCGGGGTGTTCCTGCAGATCACCGCGGATGCTGGTGAGGACGTCGAGGTGCCCGACCGGCCGTACACGTTCGGGCGGTTGATCGCCGCGCAGGCGGCCGGCGACGCGAACGTGCTGGCCGACCACGACCGACCCGTGCTTCGGCTGCACCTCACCGACCGCCGCAGCGGGGTGGCTCGGCTGCTCGAGGTCCTGCGATGAGGCGGGACAGCGAGGAGCCGTCCGGGAACCCGCTTCGCGACCCGCAGGACCGGCGGCTCCCCCGCATCGCCGGTCCATGTGGCTTGGTGATCTTCGGGGTCACCGGTGACCTGTCCCGAAAGAAGCTGATGCCTGCGGTGTACGACCTGGCCAACCGCGGGCTCCTTCCGCCGGGGTTCGCGCTGGTCGGGTTCGCCCGTCGCGACTGGGCGGACCAGGACTTCGCGCAGGTCGTGCACGAGTCGGTGAAGGAGCACGCGCGGACTCCGTTTCGTGAGGAGACCTGGAAGCAGCTCGCTGAAGGGTTCCGCTTCGTGCAGGGCGACTTCGACGACGACGTCGCGTTCGACACGCTGCGCAAGACGATCGCCGAGCTCGACGTCGCGCGCGGCACGAGCGGCAACCATGCGTTCTACCTCTCGGTGCCGCCGAAGTTCTTCCCGAACGTCGTCCAGCAGCTCAAGGAGCACGGGCTGGCCGACAGCCAGGGCGGCGCCTGGCGACGGGTCGTCATCGAGAAGCCGTTCGGCCACGACCTCGCCAGCGCGCAGGAGCTCAACCGCATCGTCGACGAGGTGTTCCCGACCGGCTCGGTGTTCCGGATCGACCACTACCTCGGCAAGGAGACCGTCCAGAACATCCTCGCCCTGCGGTTCGCCAACCAGCTCTTCGAACCGATCTGGAACGCCAACTACGTCGACCACGTGCAGATCACGATGGCCGAGGACGTCGGGATCGGGGGCCGGGCCGGCTACTACGACGGCATCGGTGCGGCCCGCGACGTCATCCAGAACCACCTGCTCCAGCTGCTCGCGCTCACCGCGATGGAGGAGCCGGTCTCCTTCGAGGCGCACGCGCTGCGCACGGAGAAGCAGAAGATCCTTTCGGCGGTGACGCTGCCCGACGACCTGGACCTGCACTCTGCCCGGGGCCGCTACGGCGCCGGCTGGCAGGGCGGCATCCACGTGCCTGGCTACCTCCAGGAGGAGGGCATCACCCGCACGTCGACGACCGAGACCTTCGCCGCGCTGCGCGTCGACGTCGAGACCCGGCGCTGGGCCGGCGTCCCGTTCTACCTGCGGACCGGCAAGCGTCTCGGTCGCCGCGTGACCGAGATCGCGGTCATGTTCAAGCGGGCACCGCACCTGCCGTTCACCTCGACGGCCACAGAGGAGCTCGGCGCCAACGCGCTCGTGGTCCGCGTGCAGCCGGACGAGGGAGTCACCGTGCGTTTCGGGTCCAAGGTGCCCGGGACCGCGATGGAGGTCCGGGACGTGACCATGGACTTCGCGTACGGCGAGTCGTTCACCGAGTCCAGCCCCGAGGCCTACGAACGGCTCATCCTCGACGTGCTGCTCGGCGATCCGCCGCTGTTCCCGCGCCACGAGGAGGTCGAGCTGTCCTGGCAGATCCTCGACCCGGTGATCGAGCACTGGGAGACGCTGGGAGCACCGGAGACCTACGCCGCCGGCACCTGGGGACCGCCCTCCGCCGACGAGATGCTCGCCCGCGATGGCCGTACGTGGCGGCGACCATGACCTGTCGGGAGCACGCATGACGACCATCGATCTCACCGACACCAGCGCAAGCGCGGTGAGCTCCGCACTCATCAACGCGCGCCGCGCGGCCGGCAACCAGGCGGTCGGCATGGTGCTCACGTTCGTCGTCGTGGTCGACGAGGCGACCCACTACGACGCGATGCGCTCAGCCCTCGATGCCGGCCGCGAACACCCCTCGCGGGTGCTGGTGGTGATCACCCGGCCTGGGCGCGGCCCGGCCCGGCTCGACGCCGAGATCCGGGTGGCCGACTCCCGACCCGGTGACACCATCGTGCTCCGGCTCTTCGGCGAGCTCGCCAAGCACGCGGACTCCGTGGTGCTGCCGCTGCTTCTCCCGGACACGCCGGTCGCGGTGTGGTGGCCGTCGAAGGCGCCTCCGGTCCCGGGTGAGGACCCGCTCGGCGTCCTTGCCCAGCGCCGGATCACCGACTCCGCGGCCAGCTCGCAGCCGATCCGGGCACTGCACCAGCGGGCGGTGTCCTACCAGCCCGGCGACACCGACCTCGCGTGGACCCGGCTCACCCCGTGGCGCGCGCTGCTGGCGGCGGCGTTGGACCAGATGCCGGGCGCGACGGTCACCGCGGCCACCGTCGAGGCGGAGCGCTCGAACCCGAGCGCGGAGATCCTGGGCAGCTGGCTGGGCGGCCGGCTCGGCGTCGAGGTGACCCGTCGGGCGTCGAGCGGACCAGGCATCACGCTCGTGCAGATGACGACGTCGGGCGGCCCGAACATCGCGCCCGGCGACGTCGTGCTCTCCCGGCCGGACGGGATCCTGGCCCAGCTCGACCTGCCCGGTGGGCCGATCCGGCCCGTGGCGCTGCGGCGGCGGGAGACCGCGGAGCTGCTCGCCGAAGAGCTGCGCCGGCTCGACCCGGACGACGTGTACGCCACCGTCATCAAGGGATGCGCACCGACGGAGAGGTCGGCGTGACCGCGACCGTCGTCGTGCACGCCGATGACGCGACCGTCGCCCAGGCCGTGGCGGCCCGTCTGGTCACCCGGATCGTGGACGTCCAGGCTGCCCGTGGCTTCGCGTCGGTGGTGCTCACCGGTGGCTCGATCGTGAACGACTCCCTCGCCGCGGTCGCGGGGTCGGCGCTTCGCGACACGGTCGACTGGGCGCGACTGGACCTGTGGTGGGGCGACGAACGATTCCTGCCCGAGGGCGACCCGGACCGCAACGAGACCCAAGCCCGCACCGCACTGCTGGAGTCGGTTGCCCTCGACCCGCGACGCGTCCACCCGATGCCGGCGAGATCCGCGACGCTCCGCCGGCCCGAGGACGCAGCCGCGGCGTACGCCCGGCTGCTCCGCGACGCGTCGCGACCCGAGGACCACGGCCCGGTGCCGACGTTCGACCTCGTGCTGCTCGGGATCGGGCCTGACGGGCATGTCGCGTCGTTGTTCCCGGAGCACCCGGCGCTCTACGCCGACGGTGCGGTCGTGGGTGTACGGGGGGCGCCAAAGCCACCACCGGAGCGGGTGACGCTCACCCTCGCGTCGATCAACGCCGCCCGCCAGGTCTGGCTCGTCGCCACGGGTGAGGGCAAGGCCAAGGCGGTGCGCATGGCGCTGTCTGGTACCGGCCCGGTGCAGATCCCGGCCGCCGGTGTGGCCGGCCGCTCGCAGACGCTCTGGCTGCTCGACCGGGCGGCGGCCAGCGCACTCCCCCGAGGCCTGGATCGCCCCGCCTCGCCGTGAGGCCCGGGCGAGGCAGGTCACCGGGTCGCGGCAACGGTGACGACCGCCGGCTCGACTTCCTCATCGCCGGCGTGCAGAAGGGCGGTACGACCAGCCTGTACAGGATGCTCGCCCAGCACCCGCAGATCGCGTCGGCGCGCAAGGAGCTGCACTACTTCAGCGACGAGAAGCGCGACTGGTCGAGCCCGAACTACCGGCCCTACCACCGCCGGATCAGGTGGTCCGAGTCGGCCACCGTCGCCGGGGAGTCGACGCCGAGCTACGTGTTCTGGCCGGGCGCGATGGAGCGGATCAAGGCATACAACCCCGACATCCGCCTCGTGCTCTCGTTCCGCGACCCGGTCGAGCGCGCGTTCTCGCAATGGTGCATGGAGCGCGAACGCCGGGACGACATCCCGGGCTTCGGCGAGGCCATCCGGGCGGTGTCCCCGCGCCGATGGCCGCGAAGCCCCGCGGAGGCCGGCCACCCGACTCGCGCCTTCGTCGGCCGCGGCTACTACGGCGAGCAGCTCACCCACGTGCTCGGGCTGTTCCCGGCCGAGCACGTCCTGCTGCTGGACTTCCACCAGATGTTCACGGAGCTGCCGGCCTCGCTCAACCGGGTGACGGACCTCATCGGGGTCGAGCGCTTCGGTGACGTTCCTCGACAGCTCCGCGAGCGAGCCAGACCGTTGGCGATCGACGCCGAGCCCCCACGTGAGGAGGACGTGAGCCTGCTGGTGGACCGCTACGCATCCGACCTCGCCGTGTTCGAGCGTCTCTCCGGCCTGGGCGTGGCAGCCTGGCCGACCGCACGGGTGCTGGCTGGCTCGCTCGCACCGGCCGACCTGGCCCGGGCGCTCGCGGGGACGACGACATTTTCCGGCGCGCGTGGCGGCGACTCGGCGGACCGGACCGACCGGTCCTAGCGCCGTCGGGGCGTCTTCTCGCGGAGCTTGGCCAGCGCCTCGGCCAGGATCGCCTCGCCCTCGGCGTCGTTGCGCCGCTCGCGGACGTAGGCGAGGTGGGTCTTGTAGGGCTCGTTCGTGGGCCGGGCCGGCGGGTTCGCCTGGTCCTGGCTCGCCGGCCAGCCGCAGCGCGGGCAGTCCCACTGCGCCGGGATCGGCGCATCCGTCGCGAAGCTCGGCCTCGTCTCGTGGCGATTCGCGCACCAGAACGACACCCGGACGCGCGGGGCGGACTCGCCCCGCTCGTCCTCGCCCATCGGACCGGCGCCGACTCGGCTTCCCCGGATTGCATTGCCGCCCGCCATGTCAGCCCGCTTTCAGGAGGAGGCCCAGCGCGACGATCGACGCGAACCAGATGATTCCGAGACCGACCGTGATCCGGTCGAGGTTGCGCTCGGCAACCGACGAGCCGCCTACGGAGGTGGAGACGCCCCCACCGAAGAGGTCCGAGAGCCCGCCGCCCTTCCCCTTGTGCAGGAGGATGAGCAAGATCAAGAGCAGGCTCGACAGGACGAGCACGACTTGGAAGGCGATCTGCACGGCCCGGTCCAGGCCCCTTCTCGAGAGCGTCGGCGCACCGGTCGATGCGCCGGTGGACAGGGTACCCCGGCGACGTGCCGGCCCAACCGATGATGACCGGTGATGAACTGGCCGGCGTCAGCGCGGGCCAGCGGCGTTCCGGCAGATGCTGACGAACTCGTTCGGGTCGAGGCTCGCCCCGCCGACCAACGCGCCGTCGATGTCCGGCTGATCCATGATGGCGCCCACGTTGCTCGACTTGACCGAGCCGCCGTACAGCACCCGCAGCCCGCCGGCGACCTCCCGGCCCGGCTCTTGGCCCACCCGGTCACGGACCAGACCCCGAATCGCCCGGCAGACCTCCTGCGCGTTCTCCGGCGTCGCGACCTCGCCGGTGCCGATCGCCCACACCGGCTCGTACGCGACGACGATCGAGCCGAGCTGCTCCGGGGAGAGCCCGACCACGGCGCGGTCGAGCTGGGCCAGGGTGTGCCCCACGTGCTCCCCGGCCTGGCGCACGTCGAGGCCCTCTCCGACGCAGAGGATCGGGACCAGCCCGTGCCGGAGCGCCGCATGCAGCTTGGCGTTGACGAGAGCGTCGTCCTCCTGGTGGTTCGCCCGACGCTCGGAGTGCCCGACGACGACGTACGTGCAGGCCAGCTTGGCGAGCATGCTTCCGCTCACGTCGCCGGTGTGCGCCCCGTCGTCGTGGGGCGAGAGGTCCTGCGCGCCGTACCCGATGCGCAGCCGATCGCCCATGACGAGTGTCTGGACCGACCGGAGGTCGGGAAAGGGCGGGAGGACGACCACGTCGACGGCGTCGTAGTCCTTGTCGCGGAGCGCGAACGCCAGCTTCTGGACCGTGACGATCGCCTCGAGGTGGTTCAGGTGCATCTTCCAGTTGCCGGCCATGAGCGGCCGGCGGGCGGTGGCGGCCATCGGCGCGCTCCTTCGGGTGTGATCGGCTAACGGGCGAGGGCGGCGAGTCCGGGAAGGGTCTTGCCCTCGAGATACTCGAGGCTCGCGCCACCCCCGGTCGAGATGTGGCCAAAGGCATCGTCGGGGAAGCCGAGGTCGCGCACGGCGGCCGCCGAGTCACCGCCGCCGACAACCGTGAAGCCGGCGCTGTCGGCGATCGCCTGCCCGACCACCCTGGTGCCCTCGGCGAACGCCGGGAACTCGGTCACCCCCATCGGACCGTTCCAGAAGATCGTCCTGGCGTCGGCGAGCCGCTCGGCGAACAGGCGCCCGGAGGCCGGGCCGATGTCGAGGCCCATCCGGTCGGCCGGGATCGCGTCAGCCGGGACGACGTCGTAGGAGGCGTCAGCGGAGTGCGCGGTCGCGGCCAGCACGTCGACCGGAAGCACGATCTCGATCCCGCGCTGCGCGGCGTCGGCGAGGAACCCGCGGACGGCGTCGATCTGGTCGGCCTCGAGGATCGACTTCCCGACCTCGTGGCCCTGCGCGGCGAGGAACGTAAAGGCCATCCCGCCCCCGATGACGAGCCGGTCGACCTTTGCCAGCAGGTTGCCGATCACCCCGAGCTTGTCCGAGACCTTGGCCCCACCGAGCACGACGGTGTACGGCCGCTCCGGGTCGCCGGTCAGGCGCTCGAGCACCTCGACCTCGGCCCGGACGAGGTCACCGGCCGCGTGCGGCAGCCGGTCCGGCAGCTCGACGACGCTGGCGTGGGCGCGGTGCACGGCGCCGAAGCCGTCCCCGACGTAGGCGACGGCCAGCGCGGCCAGGGCGTCGGCGAAGGCGCCGCGCTCGCCGGCGTCCTGGCTGGTCTCGCCGGGGTCGAACCGCAGGTTCTCGAGCAGCAGGACCTCGCCGTCGTCGAGCCGCTCGACCGCCGCCCGGGCATCAGCGCCGACGGTGTCCGGGACGAAGTACAGCTCGTGGTCGTCCAGGAGGTCCGCGGCGTGGTCGGCCACGACGCGGAGCGAGTAGCGCTCGTCCGGCGCACCTTTGGGCCGGCCGAGGTGCGCGCACACGACCACCCGGGCGCCCGCGTCGAGCAGGTGCCGCCAGGTCGGCAGGCTGGCCCGGATCCGCCCGTCGTCGGTGATCGTCGGCCCATCCACCGACTGCCCGTCGAGCGGGACGTTGAGGTCGGAGCGGACAAGCACCCGCCGGCCGCGCAGGTCGCCGCCCAACTGGTCGACCAGGCGATCGACACCGGTCAGGTCGGCCGCGCCCGCGGTCACGCGTCGGTGCCGACGAGGGCGATCAGGTCCACCAGTCGGCTCGAGTAGCCCCACTCGTTGTCGTACCAGCCGACGACCTTGACCTGGTCACCGATCACCTTCGTCAGGCCGGAGTCGAAGATGCACGACGCCGGGTCGGTGACGATGTCGGACGAGACGATCGGGTCCTCGGTGTACCTGAGGTAGCCGGCCAGCGCTCCCTCGGCGGCCGCGCGGAACGCGGCGTTGACCTCCTCGACCGACGTCTCGCGCGAGACGGTGACCGTGAGGTCGGTGGCCGAGCCGGTCGGCACCGGTACGCGCAGTGCGTACCCGTCCAGCTTGCCCTTGAGCTCGGGCAGCACGAGACCGAGCGCCTTCGCCGCTCCGGTCGAGGTGGGCACGATGTTGATCGCCGCGGCCCGCGCCCGGCGCAGGTCCTTGTGCGGTCCGTCCTGGAGGTTCTGGTCACCGGTGTAGGCATGGATGGTCGTCATGAGCCCGCGCTCGATGCGGAAGGTGTCGTTGAGGACTTTCGCCAGTGGTGCCAGGCAGTTCGTGGTGCATGACGCGTTCGAGATGATGGTGTGCTGGGCGGCGTCGTACGCCTCGTGGTTGACGCCCATGACGACGGTCAGGTCGACGTTCGTGGCCGGCGCGGAGATGATCACCTTCCGGGCGCCGCCCTCGACGTGCGCGCGCGCCTTGGCACCGTCGGTGAAGAAGCCGGTGGACTCGATGACGACGTCGACGCCGTGCTCGCGCCACGGCAGCGCGGCGGGATCACGTTCCTCGAAGACCTTGATCGACGCGCCGTCGACCACGATCTGGTCAGCGGTGGTGGAGACCTCGCCGTCGAGGCGACCCAGGACGGAGTCGTACTTGAGCAGGTGCCCGAGCGTCGCGTTGTCGCCGAGGTCGTTCACCGCGACGACCTCGAGGTCGGCACCCTGAGCCCTCGCCGCACGGTAGAAGTTGCGGCCGATCCGGCCGAAACCGTTGATGCCGACACGGATCGTCACGCTGCTCCTCGCATACATCGAGCGCCGCCAGCGGCGCCCGTCATGGGTTCGGTTGCGTCGCCAAACCTAGCGCGGTGGCTCAGTTGACCAGCATGTCGGGCGTGAGGCTGGACTCGGTCGCGGGGACGCCGAGCTCGCTGGCCCGCTTGTCCGCCATGGCGAGCAGCCGGCGGATCCGGCCGGCGACGGCATCCTTGGTCAACGGCGGGTCGGCCAGCTGGCCGAGCTCCTCGAGGCTGGCCTGCTTGTGCTCGACCCGCAGCCGCCCCGCCACAGCCAGGTGGTCGGGCACGTCGTCGGCGAGGATCTGCAGCGCGCGCTCGACCCGCGCACCGGCGGCGACCGCGGCCCGGGCCGAGCGCCGGAGGTTCGCGTCGTCAAAGTTCGCCAGCCGGTTCGCCGTCGCCCGGACCTCGCGACGCATGCGTCGCTCCTCCCAGACCAGCACGCTCTCGTGCGCGCCGAGCTTGGTGAGCAGCGCCGAGATCATGTCGCCGTCGCGGACGACGACTCGGTCCACGCCGCGGACCTCGCGGGCCTTGGTGGCGATCCCGAGCCGGCGAGCCGCACCGACGAGCGCCAGCGCGGCCTCCGGACCGGGGCAGGTCAGCTCCAGCGCGGAGGAGCGGCCGGGCTCGGTGAGCGAGCCGTGGGCGAGGAACGCTCCCCGCCACGCCGAGATCGCATCGCACGTCGCGCCGGAGACCACCTGCGGCGGCAGACCCCGCACGGGTCTCCCGCGCGCGTCGAGCAGGCCGGTCTGGCGAGCCAGGGACTCACCGTCCTTGACCACCCGCACGACGAACCGGCTGCCCTTGCGAAGGCCGGTGGGCTGGAGCACCACCACCTCGCTGGCGTGCCCGTAGATCTCCGCGATGTCGCGGCGCAGCCGCCGGGCGGTGGCCCCGGAGTCCAGGTCCGCCTCGACCACGATCCGTCCGCTGACGATGTGCAACCCGCCGGCGAAGCGCAGCATCGACGCGGCTTCGGCCTTGCGGCAGCAGGGTTTCGTGACCTCGATGCGGGCCAGCTCCGCCTTCACCGCCGAGGTCATCGCCATCCGGCGATCCTTTCACGGGCGAACACCTGCGCATACGCGCGCGCCAGACGGACCGGGTCGTGCCGGGGCGACCCGTCCCGCGCGGCGACGTCCGCGAGCACGACCGCGCCGCCCATGCCCGACGCCGCGGACTCCAGGTCGCGCAGCCCGACCGGGTCGCGCTCGAGGCTGGCGTCGGCGAGGACGACGTCGAGCCGGAGCTCTGGGGCCTGTGCGGCGAGCACCTCGAGGTGGGTGGCCTGGGAGAACCCGGTGGTCTCACCGGACTGCGCGGCAAGGTTGAGGTTGACCAGCCGCCTGGCCGATGTCCCGACGATCGCGCGGCGCAGCTGGGGCACCAGGAGGTGCGGGATCACGCTCGTGAACCACGACCCGGGTCCGAGCACGACCCAGTCCGCCGCCTCCACCGCTGCCACTGCCTCGGCGCACGCCGGCGGGTCCCGGGGCTCGACGTGCACCTCGACCACCCGCCCTTCAGTCGTCGCGACGGACTCCTGTCCCCGGACCTCGACCAGCCGACCGGAGTCGTCCGGGTCGAGCCCGGCGACCATCGCCACCATCTCCAGCGGCACCGACGACATCGGGAGCACGCGTCCGCGAGCGCCCAGCAGCCGACCCACCCAGTCCAGCCCGCGTACCGGGTCGTCGAGCAGCTCCCAGAGCGCCACGATGAGGAGGTTGCCGACGGCGTGGCCGTGCAGCTCGCCCTCGCTGGCGAAACGGTGCTGGACGACGCGGCTCCAGGTCTGACCCCACTCGTCGTCGCCGCACAGGGCAGCGAGCGCCATGCGCAGGTCGCCGGGCGGGAGCACGCCGAGCTCACGCCGCAACCGGCCGCTCGAGCCCCCGTCGTCGGCCACCGTCACCACCGCGGTCACCGCTTCGGTCACCCGCCGGAGTGCGGACAGCGACGCAGCCAGGCCGTGGCCGCCGCCGAGAGCGGCGACGCGCGGGCCCGACGCGACCGGCTGCCCTGCTGTCACTCGCGCCCCAGGTCGCGGTGGACGACGAGGATGCCGAGCCCGGCATCGCCGAGCAGGCTGGCCAGCTGCCCGGCGATCGCGACGCTGCGGTGCTTGCCGCCGGTGCAGCCGACCGCGATCGTGACGTACTGCTTGCCCTCGCGGACGAATGCCGGCGCCATCCGGCTCACCAACCCTGCGTACGAGGTGACGAAGTCCTCGGCGCCGTCCTGGCCGAGGACGTACGCCCGGACCTCCTCGTCGAGGCCGGTCTTGGGACGCAGCGCGTCGACCCAGTGCGGGTTGGGCAGGAAGCGGCAGTCGACGACGAGGTCGGCGTCCACCGGGAGCCCGTACTTGTAGCCGAAGGACACGATCGTGGCGCGCAACGTTGTGTCGACCTCGCCACGGAACGCGGCGACGATCTTCGCGCGCAGCTCGTGGATGTTGCTCGTCGAGGTGTCGACCACGAGGTCTGCATCGCCGCGGAGGTCGCGAACCAGGCTGCGCTCGCGCTGGATCCCGTCGAGCACCCGGCCGTCGCCCTGCAGCGGGTGTGGCCGGCGCACGCTCTCGTACCGGCGGACGAGGACGTCGTCGGAGGCCTCGAGGAACAGGACCTGGACGTGCCATCCGTCGGCCTCGAGCTGCGCCAGCGCGCCGTTGAGGTCGGCGAAGAACGACCGGCTGCGTACGTCGACGACGACAGCCAGCTTGTCCTCGAGTCCACCGCTGGCCCGCATGTACTCCAACGTCGACGGGAGGACGCCCGGTGGCAGGTTGTCGATCACGAACCAGCCGAGGTCCTCGAGAACGTCGGCGGCCGCGCTGCGCCCGGCCCCGGACATGCCCGACACGACCACGATGTGACCAGTCGGAGTCGCGGCATCGGCGTCCGCTCCGCCCGCGTCGTCCATCAGCCCCCCTCGTCGAGGATCTCGCCGGTCGAGGTGTTCACGGCCGACACCGTACGGCGCTCGCCGGCCGAGCCGGGGGC
>JACCYY010000274.1 GCA_013696235.1 Sporichthyaceae bacterium
CGACGTGGCCGGCGAGGCCGCCAGCGGAGAGGAGGCGGTCGAGCTGGTCCGTGCACTCGACCCAGATCTCGTGCTGATGGACGTGAACCTGCCTGGCATCGACGGCCTCGAGGCCACCCGGCGGATCCTCGCCGAGGCACCGCGGAGCCGCGTCGTGCTCGTCTTGTCGACGTACGAGGCCGACGACTACGAGGCGCAGGCGCTGGCCGCCGGCGCGTCGGCGTTCATCCCGAAGTCCTCCTTCGGGCCGGACACGCTCGAAGCTGCCTGGAACGCCGCGATCTCGGCCTGATCACAGCGCAGGCACTCCGGGACCGACGGGGAGCCGCGGTCAGGCTGGTACTGCAACGGCCAACGGCACGTCGCCACGAAGTGTCGTGCCGTGCCCGATCGAGGAGTGCAGCGACACGGTGCCGCCGAGGGCGTCGAGCCGGTCGTTGATGTTCGCGAGGCCGGCTCCGCGGATGACTGTGTCGGGGTCGAACCCGATGCCGTCGTCGGCGACCTCGAACGACAGGGTCGTGCCGTTGTCGACCAGCCGGACCGTGGCGCTGGACGCGTGCGCGTACTTGGCGGCGTTCTGCAGCGCCTCGAGCACGCTGAAGTAGACGGCGGCCTCGACCTCTCGTGGGTAGCGAACGGCGGTGGGTGCGTGCACGACCACCGGCACCGCCGCGGTCCTGGTTGCCGCCCGCAACGCCGTCGCGAGGCCCTCGGCCTCGAGCACCGGTGGGTAGACCCCACCGGCGAAGTCCTGCAGAGCGGTGATCGTGGCCTGGGTGTCGGTGCCGATCTGGTCGAGCAGCGAAGCGGTCCGGGAGGCCCCGCCGGCCGCTGCCTCGGTGGCCAGCAGGCGGAGCCGGGTCAGGCAGTCCTGGAGCCGGTCCTCTGCTCCCGCGCGCAGGTCGCGCCCGAACTTGCGGCGCACCTCGTCCTGGGTCGACACGATTCGCTGGCGCGACGCCGCCAAGGCGTCGACCCGGTCGGCGAGCTCGGCAACGAGCCGTCGGTTGCGCAGCACAAGACCGAGACCCGCGGCCACGTCGGACAGCAGCTGGTCATCGGCTGGGGTGACCGCGTCGCCGCGCCGCTTGCTGATGGAGATCGCGCCGAGCAGCTCACCGCCGTGGAACACCTCGGTCCGGTGGTCGGCAGCGGACGACTCGGCGGCGTCACCTCCCGACGCCGGCTGCCCGGCTGGGTCGGCATCCGGTGGCCAGGTCGCGGCCGGGCGGAGCTCGTCGTTGACCCGGAGCCAGATCGTCACCCGAGCCGCCCCGGTCCCGGCCGCGAGCAGCTGGGCGACCTCGGGCAGCGGATCGCCGGCCGGTCCGGTCGTCGTGGTCGCCCGGGCGAACCCGGCCAGCACCTCGTACGGAGTGGCCCGGGCACCGAACACGAGCCGGTCGACGCGCCGGCGCAGGAACCGCCGGATCGGCTGGAACGCGACCGCCACCACCGACACCGCCACGACGGACAGGACCGGGTCCGCGTCGTCGCCGCGGCCGAACAGCGAGCCGACACCCACGACGATCGCCACGTACACACCGGTGATGAACGCAGCCAGGGCAGCGCCCACGAGACCACGGGAGATCACGATGTCGATGTCGTACAGCCGGTACTTCAGCACCGCCACAGCGGCGCCGACCGGAATCAGGGAGAACGCAGCGGCCAGGATGATGGCCGACACGCTTTCATCGACAACCTTGGACGTGACGAGCACTTCCCCGAACACCGCCACGACAAAGACAGCCGTAGCGGTCGCAAGCCAGCGAAGCTGCTGCCGCTCATCTCCCCTGCTGCAGCGGTAGCGCACGATCAATGAGACGCCGCTTGCGATGAGGGTGCCAGCGAACACCGGCAGGAAGACGGCAGCCAACATGTCGCCGACTCCGCCGAGCCCGTCCCGGAACGGGTTCAGGGCCGCGTCTTGACTGACCACCGCCCCCTCCCACGCCATTTCCCACGGTCCGTTGACCAACGCAGACAGCCCACCGAGGACCGCGTTGGCCGCCACGATCCGGGCAACCCACCGCCAACGCGGAGACAGCAGGCGGCCGGTGGGGAAGATCAGCAGGATCAACGGGAACAGACCGGCGACCGCGACTGTGGTCACAGCCTGTGCTACCGCGACAGTCAGCGAGGGGTCCGTACCGCCGATCGCGAGCCCGACCGAGCCGATTGCGCTGGACAGCAACGTGGACACACCCAGGCCAAGGAACGCCCACCCGACTCGTTGACCCGGCCGGTGGATCGCGAGGACAGCGCCGGTGACCAGGAAGGCGGCGTACGACAGCTCCCAGGGCCCGCCGGTGTCGGCGATCGTCACGCGGTCCGAGGCAACGATGACGACCGCGACCGCCGTCGCGCTCAACACACCGATCGTCGCCGCGGCCACCGGGATGACGCGCGGGCGCTCTTGACCCGACGACTGGGCAGCGACGGTGCTCACGCTCGGGCTCCCGCGCCAGCCAATGGCGTCGTCGGAGCAGTGGGGCCGCTCGCCGCTGGCTGGGCGGGAAGCCGTCCGGTGGCGACAGTTCCCGACCCCGGTCGGCTGTCGACCGTGAGGGTTCCGCCGAGAACGTCGAGCCGGTCGGCGAGGTTGGCGAGCCCGGTCCCGGTCGTCGGCGCCGAGGGGTCGAAGCCGCGCCCGTCGTCGTGGACGGAGAACGTGAGCTGGCTGTCGGTGGCTTCGATGGTCACCGCGACGGTGGTGGGTTCTCCGTGCGTGGCGGCGTTGTTGATCGCCTCGACAATGCAGAAGTACACGGTCGACTCGATCTCACGCGGGTAGCGGGTCAGCCCGTCGACCCGGACCGACACCGGGACCCCGGCAAGTCGTGCCGCACCGGTCACGGCCGCTGCCAGGCCCTCGGCCTCGAGCAGGGGAGGGTAGATGCCACGGGCGACCGCGCGGACGGCGTCGACCGTGTGCTGTGTGGTGTCCGAGAGCGGGCTCAGCCCGTCCGCG
>JACCYY010000304.1 GCA_013696235.1 Sporichthyaceae bacterium
TCGGGGTCCTCGCCCTTGGGTTCGGCAGCCTTCCTCCCGCGGCGCCTGGTCGGCGCGGGAGCAGGAACCAGCTCGAGCACCGGGGTGGTGGATGCGGCCACGTCGCTGATCTTCAGCGAGCCCAGCCCCGACCCCGAGATGGCCGTCGTCAGCGCGCCGCCGCGGACCGCCGCGGCCGCGTCCGGGTCGGCCATCGCCGCGCGGAACGTCTGCTCGACCTCGGTCGCGATCGCATCGCTGATCGATTGGCCCAGCTCGCCGGCGGTCGTACGTACCTGCTCCACCACGGCGGCGATCAGGGTCTGGCGCTGACGGGTGAGCTCGCGCAGCTCAGCACCGTCGAGGTCGTCCTGCGCCTGCCGGAATGCCGCGCCGAGCTCGAGCAGGCGCTCCACCTCCGCGGTCGAGCTCCTGGTGAGCATGTTGATCGCCCAGGCCGACCTCGACGGCTTGCGCAGCTTGCCGACCACCGCAGCAAGGGCCTTGTCGCCGTCGGCGCGCGCCGCCTTCGCCAGCGCAGTCCGCTGCGGGGTGAAGTCCTCGAGCTGGCCGGCGTACAGCTCGTCGGTCACCGCGCCGAGCTCCATCGCCAACGTCCTCGCCCCCTACCCGGTGGTCACCTCGGCTCACCGTACGAGAGCCGTCGGCATTGATGCGCTCGGTCCCGCATGCTTGTCCGCGTGGGACCGGAGGGCGCGGAGCGCGCGGAGGGGGCGGGGCGGACGACCCCGCCGCCGATCGCGGCCGAACCTGCCCGCAGCGACGACGGAGCGCTGTCACCGTTCCTGCTGCGGGCCGAGGTCTTGATCGTCTTGGCCATCGCGGTCGGCGTGTCAGCGGCGCGGTCGGTGCTCCGCTTCGTCGCGGCGATCACGGCAGACGCGCCCCTGTCCAGCCAGACCGCGACGTTGAACTCGTCGCAGGCCCCCGGACGCCCCTGGATCGACCTCGGCCTGCAGCTCGTGTTCTTCTGCTCGCTGCTGCTGCCGGTCGCCCTTGCTCTCTACCTCGTCCGCCGGTCCGGGGACAGCTGGTTGACCGTGGGGCTGAGGTTCGACCGGCTGCCGCGCGATCTGCTGCTCGGGGTCGGGGCGGCGGCAGCGGTCGGCGGGGTCGGACTGGGCGGCTACCTGCTCGCCCGCCAGGCGGACGCGTCGCTCACGCTCGTCCCGACCTCGTTGCCCGAGGTGTGGTGGCGGATCCCGGTCCTCGTCCTCCTGGCGTTCGCCAACGCCGCGCTCGAGGAGGTGGTGCTGATCGGCTACCTCGGCTCGCGCGTCCGGCGCCTCGGTGGCTCGGCTGGTGCGGCGATCGTCGTCAGCGCCCTCGTCCGGGGGTTCTACCACCTCTACCAGGGGCTCTCCGGCTTTCTGGGCAACCTCATCATGGGCGCGGTCTTCGCGACGTACTTCCAACGCACCCGACGCGTCGTCCCGCTGATCGTCGCGCACACCCTCATCGACGTCGTGGCGTTCGTGGGGTACCTCCTGGTCGCACCGCACGTCTCCTGGCTGTGAGTCGCGCTCAGGTCAGCCGGAGCTTGCCACCCTCAAAGATGATCACGTCACCCGGCTTCAGGTGGGCACCCCGACGGGTTTCCGGGCGACCGTTCACGATCACTGCTCCGGTCGCCAGCACGTGCTTGGCCGAGCCCCCGGACTCGACGAGGCCGGCCAGCTTCAGCAGCTGACCGAGCCGGATTCCCTCGGGACCGACCTCCAGCTCGTCCAAGACGTCCGGCCCCCCGGTCAGGGCTGGAACACGATCTTGATCGCCCCGTCGCGCTTCTTCTGGAACGTCTCGTACGCCTCCGGTCCGGCCTCGAGCGGCAACCGGTGCGTGGCGAAGCCATCCACACCAAGCGGGTCGTCGTCGCCAACGAGCAGCGGGAGGATGGCGTCCACCCACCGGCGGACGTTCGCCTGGCCCATGCGCAGCTGGATCTGCTTGTCGAACAGGGTGAGCATCGGCAGGGGGTCGGTCGCCCCGCCGTACACACCGCTCAGCGAGATCGTGCCGCCACGGCGCACGGTGTCGATGGCTGTGTAGAACGCGGCCAGCCGGTCGACACCGGCCCGCTCCATGAGCCGCTCCTGCAACGCGTCGGGCAGCAGCCCGGCCATCTTCTGGGCGAGGCCGGCCGCCGGCGACCCGTGCGCCTCCATGCCAACGGCGTCGATCACCGAGTCCGGCCCGCGACCGCCGGTCAGCTCGCGGATCGAACCCACCAGGTCGTCGTGCTCGGTCAGGTCGAGCGTCACCACGCCCCTGGCACGGGACCGCTCCAGCCGCTCCGGCACCAGGTCGACACCGAGCACCACGTGCCCTCGGTGCAGCGCGATCCGCGCCGCCATGTCCCCGATCGGTCCCAGGCCAAGGACGAGGACCGTGCCGCCGGCCGGGATCTCGGCGTACTCCACGGCTTGCCATGCGGTGGGCAGCACGTCGGAGAGGTAGAGGAAGCGATCGTCCGCCGGGCCGTGCGGCACCTTGACCGGCCCGTACTGCGCCTGCGGCACCCGCAGGAGCTCGGCCTGCCCTCCCGGCACCTGGCCGTACAGCTTGGTGTAGCCGAACAGCGACGCGCCCATGCCCTGCTCGCGGTTCTGCGTCGTCTCGCACTGCGACTGCAGGCCCTGGCCGCACATGAAGCAGTGTCCGCAGGAGATGTTGAACGGCACGACCACCCGGTCGCCCACGGCGATGTGGGTGACGTCGGCGCCGACCGCTTCGACGATGCCCATCGGCTCGTGGCCCAGGATGTCTCCAGCGGTCATGAACGGCGCCATCACCTCGTAGAGGTGGAGGTCCGAGCCGCACAGTCCCGTCGACGTGATGCGGACGATCGCGTCTGTCGGCTCCTGGATCACCGGATCTGGGACCTCGGTGAGCTCGACCGATCGCTTGCCCTGCCACGTCAGTGCCTTCATCAGCTGTCCTCCGCGGTCGCCTGCCGACGTGCTTGCCACTCCTGGCGGTACCCGCGCGCCCGGTGCCGACCCGGCCGACCAGCGCCTGTGCGGCGGGATGAGAAAACGGGGCGGGTCGACGGGTCCGATCGGCAGCAGCGGGCAATAGAGGGTCGTCCGGGCCGCACCATCGGATCCGAAGAACGGTCGATGCAGCCCGCGATCTCCCAACCAACGAATTGGAGCGGAACGATGACGTATGACGCGACCGGCAGCGCCGGTGCGGGGAGCGCCGTCGGCGATCAGTCGGCGACCGAGCAGGCCAAGGAAAAGGTCGCCGAGGCAGCCGGCCAGGCTCAGGACACGGTGCGCGGCGCTGTCGGCGACCAGGTCGACCAGCGGTCCGACCAGGCGGCGGAGAAGGTCGAGTCCGTCGCCGACGACGTCCGCGCGGTCAGTGAGTCGCTCGAGGACCGCGGGCAGGACGCCGCCGCCCGGATCGTCGAGCAGGGTGCGGACTATGCCCAGCAGCTGTCGGACTACTTGCGGCGCTCGGGCTCGGACCAGATCCTCGGTGACGTCGAGTCGTTCGCGCGTCGCCAGCCCTGGGCCGTGGCCGCGGGTGGTCTCTTGATCGGCTTCGCCGCCTCGCGCGTCCTGCGCGCATCCGCGGCATCGTCGACCTCGGGGAGCCGCGAAACCGGGTCGTACCCGAGCGGGGGCGCACCTGGCGACACGTACG
>JACCYY010000310.1 GCA_013696235.1 Sporichthyaceae bacterium
AGCCGGTGGCCTGGTTCACCGGCGAGTACGGGCGCCTGCGCGACGTCGTCGAGGCTCCGGACGGGACGCTCTGGCTGGTCACCAACAACACCGACGGCCGCGGCGACCCCCGCGACGGAGACGACCGAATCCTCCAGGTCCAGCGCGTCCCGGGCTGAGCTCCGTCGTTCGTCGGTGCTCCGAGCGACTGCCGATGATCACCGCTTGCGAGCGATGGTGAGGCCGTCGGCAATGGGCAGCACCACCGCCTCGACCCGGTCGTCGGCGGCCACATGGTCGTTCACCGCGCGGATGGCCACGGTGTTCTCGTCGGTGTTGGTCGGGTCGGCCACCACACCGCTCCAGAGCACGTTGTCGATCAGGACGACACCGCCCGGTCGGAGCCGCGGGACGATCTCCTCGTAGTAGTCGACGTACCCCGGCTTGTCGGCGTCAATGAACGCAAGATCGATCGGCGGGTCGGCGGGCAGGGCCTGGAGCGTCTCGATCGCGGGGGCGATGCGCAGGTCGATGCGCTCCGCGACGCCGGCTCTGACCCAGTGGTCGCGGGCGATCGCCGTCCACTCCTCGCTCACGTCGCAGCACAGGAGCCGACCACCGGTGGCCAGCCCACGAGCGATGCAGATCGACGAGTAGCCGGTGAACGTCCCCACCTCGACGGCGAACCGGACGCCGACGATCTTGGTGAGCAGCGTCATGAACGCGCCCTGGTCCGGCGAGATCTGCATCCCGCTCACGCTTCCGAGCCCGGCCGTGACCTCGATCAGCGAGCGCTGCACGTCGTCCGGCGGCGTGCCGTGCGCGACCGCGTACGCGTGGAGCTCGGGGGTGACGACGACGGACTTCGGCTCGGCCATGCCCAGACGGTAGCCGGACCGGGCAGAACGACCCCCGGTCGGGCGCACCCACTGACCAAGGGCGCTAGCCGAGCTCGGACAACCGCTCGGCTGCCACGTCGAGGAGCGCCCCGAAGACGGAGTCGTCGACGTCGAGCGCGCGCCACTCGACCAACGCCACGTGGGTGCCTGACTGGAGGAACCCGTAATACTGCTGGTGATCCCCGAACTGGATCCGCCAGGCTGGCGCGCTGGTGCCGATCCGAACCGGCTCGACCGCACCGCCAGGACAGCTGTCCCACGCGCTGATCTCCGCCGCGACGTACTCGGTGGCCACGTCGGCCGATTCGAACGTTGCGCGAGTCTCCACCACCTCGGTGATCTGGGGTTCGGCAAGATCGTCCTCGTCGAAGAACCCCCGCGCCGCAGAGTCGGTCCCGCCAGCGTCGACCAGGGTGGCTGCGCTGCAGATGACGTTCGGCGCATTGATATCCGGCTCGAGCCCGGCGTTCGCCCGCCACCGTCCGTCGAGCGCGGTGTTCACGTCATCGACCCTGAGCAGTCCCGCAACGACCTCGTCGTCGGCGTCGGGATAGGTCTGGGTCAGCACCGGACTGCCGGCGCAGGCACCACCGGCCGGTTCGCAGACCAGATCGACAGCGGGATCAACAGCCGCGACGGCCGGGCGGCTGTTGAAGTCCTGCCCGAGACCGGTGCTGACGATCCAGGTGACCACCCGGCCGGTGTGCGCGGCCCGTACGACGACGTACGTCTGCTCATCAGGGCTGAACGGCTGCTGCATCACGGCGATGAAGCCGGCATCGCCGACGCCGTCCAGCGTGAACGCCCAGAACAGGTCGACCTGGTCGCCCATCTGCTCCGCGCAGTCCCCGAAGAACGCTCGAACCTCCGCGAGACGCGCGGCGGCCTCGGCCGGCGAGGCGAACGTCTCCCCCCACTGGTCGAGCGCCGTCGTCGCTGAGCCCACCATCGCGAAGCGGACGTGCTGGGTCTCGACCGGTGCCCCACCGACGGTGGGCACGCACAGGGCGTCGCTCGCGCCATCGTCTCCGACCCACGCAGACTGGAAGTCGGAGCCGGCGTTCAGCCCCTCGATGATCTGGGCCGACAGCATTCGCCCCGCGAGGATCGGCCCGGCCGCGGGCGACGTCGTGGTCTGCGACGTCGGCGCGGTCGGTGACTCGCTGGGCACGGTCGGTGACTCGCTGGGCGCGGTCGTGTCGGCGTAGTCGGGCAGCGCGTCCGTGCTCGTCGTGGTGGTCACGAGGCCGATGACACCAGCGACTGCGGCAGCGGAGAGCGTGGCGGCGGTCGCCGCACGGATCCTCCGCATGCGGGCACCGACTCGACGGATCTGTGCTGCCGGCACCGGACGCGCGGCGTCCCGGCCAGAACTTGCCGCGTCCGCGAGGGCTCGGTCAATGTCACGCATGGGTGGGCTCCGTCTCGAGCAAGATCGCCAACGCGGCGCGACCCCTGGACAACCGCGCCTTGACAGTTCCGACCGGGGCGCCGACTGCCTCTGCGACCTGGTTCAAGGACAGATCACAGAGGTGGTGCAACGCGATCGCCTCCCGCTGCTCCTTGGGCAATCGCCGAAGCGCGGTGATCAGCGCCAGGTGATCCTCACTCGGCGGAGGCGCGGGCGGCGCCGGCCCGAGCTTGTGCAGCGCGCGCCGTGCGACCTGTGAGCGACGCCAACGGCTGGTCGCCAACCGATGCGCGACTGTAAAGATCCACGCCTCGCGGTTGTTCACCTCGGCGAACCTGCGACGCTGGTCCCAGGCCCGCGCGAACGCCTCGTGGACCAGGTCTTGCGCGTCACCGAGATCACCGGTCACCGCGTACATCTGGCCAGTCAGCCGACGCACCGAACCGCTGTAGAACGCATCGAACTCCTCAGCGTCCATCGGGTCGGCGAGCTCCTCGTCCGGGTCGGTCAGCGGACCGCGTCGGGCGGTCTGACACCACGACGCTCGAACCGCCCGCAAGGTTGCACCTACTCGGGGGGTCCGAGCCGCTCGAGAAGGAGGTCCCGTACGCGCGCGGCATCAGCCTGACCGCGGGTGGCTTTCATGACCGCACCCACCAATGCTCCGGCGGCGGCGATCTTGCCGTCGCGGATCTTGCCGGCGACATCGGGGTTGCCGGCGATCGCCGCGTCGACCGCCTTGCCGAGCGCGCCCTCGTCGGACACGACGGCCAACCCCCGCGCGGCCACGATCTCGTCCGGCTCGCCCTCGCCGGCGAGCACGCCCTCGAGCACCTGTCGAGCCAGCTTGTCGTTCAGTGCCCCGTCGGCGACCAGCTCGACGACCCGGGCGACCTGAGCCGGCGTCACCGGGAGCGCCGACAGCTCGGTACCGGTCTCGTTGGCGGCTCGGGCGAGCTCGCCGAGCCACCACTTCCGGGCATCGGCCGGGGGTGCCCCGGCCGCGACCGTCGCGACCACGAGGTCGACCGCACCGGCGTTGATCAACGCCTGCATGTCCAACGGGCTGAGCTGCCACTCCCCGAGCAGGCGGACGCGCAGGGCCCGGGGCAGCTCGGGCAGGGTGCCCCGGAGCTCCTCCACCCGCTCCGGGGTCGGTGCGATGGGTACGAGATCGGGCTCCGGGAAGTAGCGGTAGTCCTCCGCCTCTTCCTTGCTCCGACCGGGCGCCGTGGTCCCGCTGCCCTCCTGCCAGTGCCGGGTCTCCTGCTTCACGGTGCCGCCTGCGTCGAGGACCGCGGCCTGGCGCCCGATCTCGTACCGCACAGCGCGCTCGACGGACCGGAGCGAGTTCACGTTCTTGGTCTCCGTGCGCTTGCCCCACTCGGCGGCGCCGACGGGCGCGATCGACACGTTGACGTCACACCGCAGCGAGCCCTGCTCCATGCGGACGTCGGACACGTCGAGCGAGCGCAGGATGTCGCGCAGCTCACCCACGTACGCGCGAGCCAGCTCCGGCACGTACTTGCCGAGCCCCGGGACCGGCTTGGTGACGATCTCGATCAACGGGATGCCGGCTCGGTTGTAGTCCACCAGCGAGTGCTGGGCCCCGTGGATGCGTCCGGTCGCGCCCCCGACGTGCAGGGACTTGCCGGTGTCCTCCTCCATGTGCGCGCGCTCGATGCCGACGGTGAACGTCTGCGGACCGTCGTCGGTGTCGATCATGACGTCGAGCGACCCGCCGTACGCGATCGGCTCGTCGTACTGCGAGATCTGGAAGTTCTTCGGCATGTCCGGGTAGAAGTAGTTCTTGCGCGCGAACCGGCACCATGGTGCGATGTCGCAGCCGAGCGCGAGCCCGATGCGGATCACCGCGTCGAGAGCCTCGGCGTTCATGACCGGCAGCGCACCCGGCAGGCCGAGGCACACGGGGCAGACCTGCGTGTTGGGCTCCGCGCCGAACCCCGTCGGGCAGCCGCAGAACATCTTCGACGCGGTGGACAGCTCGACGTGCACCTCGAGGCCCAGCACCGGCTCGTAGCGGCTGAGCGCCTCGTCGTACGGGACGAGGTCGGGGGTCGACGGACTCATAGCGTGGGTGCCTTCTCGAGCAGCGCGTGCCCGCGCCGGTCGTCGAGGGCCTGCTCGAGCGCGCCGGCCACCCGGTATATCCGGTCGTCGGCCAGCACCGGTGCCATGACCTGCAGCCCCACCGGCAGCCCGTCGGAGAGTCCCACCGGGAGCGACATCGCCGCGTTGCCGGCCAGGTTGGCCGGGATCGTGCAGAGGTCGGCGAGGTACATCGCGAGCGGGTCGTCCGCGCGCTCGCCGAGCGGGAAGGCAGTGGTCGGGGTGGTGGGCGAGACCAGCACGTCGACCTGGTCGAACGCCGCGGCGAAGTCACGCGCGATCAACGTGCGCACCTTTTGCGCCTGCCCGTAGTACGCGTCGAAGTAGCCCGAGGAGAGCGCGTACGTCCCGAGGATGATCCGGCGCTTGACCTCTGGCCCGAAGCCGGCCCCGCGAGTCATCGCCATCACCTCCTCCGCGCTGTGCGTGCCGTCGTCGCCGACGCGCAGCCCGAACCGCATCGCGTCGAACCGCGCGAGGTTCGACGACACCTCGCTCGGCAAGATCAAGTAGTACGCCGGCAGCGCGTACGTGAAGCTCGGGCAGGACACCTCGACGACATCGGCGCCCAGCTCGGTGAGGACGTCGATCGCGGCTCGGACCGAGGCAAGGACCCCTGGCTCGTAGCCCTCGCCGGCGAACTCGCGGACCACGCCGATCCTCATGCCGCCGATCTCGCGACGCCGCGCTGCCTCGACGACAGCCGGGACCGCCTGGTCGATGCTCGTCGCGTCTCGCGGGTCGTGCCCGGCGATCACCTCGTGCAGGAGCGCCGCGTCCAGGACGTTGCGGGCACACGGTCCGCCCTGGTCGAGGCTCGAAGCGCACGCGATCAGCCCGTACCGGCTGACCCCGCCGTACGTCGGCTTGACCCCGACCGTGCCGGTCACCGCGGCCGGTTGCCGGATCGAGCCACCGGTGTCGGTCCCGATCGCGAGCGGTGCGAAGTGCGCCGCCAGGGCGGCGCTCGAGCCACCGCCGGAGCCACCAGGGATGCGGGTCTCGTCCCACGGGTTGTGCGTCGGCCCGTACGCGGAGTTCTCCGTCGAGGAACCCATCGCGAACTCGTCGCAGTTCGTCTTGCCCAAGATCACGATGTCGGCCGCGCGCAGCCGCTCGACGAGAGCGGCGTCGTACGGCGGTCGCCAGCCCTCGAGGATCTTCGAGCCGGCGGTGGTCGGGATCCCCGCGGTGGTGAACACATCCTTGAGCGCGAGCGGGACCCCCGCGAGCGTGCCCAGGGACTCCCCCGCGCTGCGCTTGGCGTCCACCGCAGCGGCTGCGGCGAGGGCACCCTGGTGATCGACGTGAAGGAAGGCGTGGATGCGACCGTCGACCGCGTCAATGCGGTCGAGGTGCGCCTGAGCGACCTCGACGGCGGTGGCCTCACCCTTGGTGATCATGGCAGCGAGGTCGACGGCGGTCCGCCGGACGAGATCGCCGGTCGACGAGTCCGTCACGCCTCCTCCTCGAGGATCCGAGGCACGCGGAACCGCCCGTCCTCGGCCTCGGGTGCACCGGAGAGCGCTGCCTGCTGGCTCAGCCCCGCGCGCACCTCGTCGGGGCGGACGACGTTCGTGATCGGCAGCGCGTGCGACGTGGGCGGGATGTCCTCGGCCGCCACCTCACCGACCCTCGCCACCGCCTCGAGGATCACCTCGAGCTGCGGGGCAAGGTGGTCGAGCTCCTCGTCCGTCAGCGCGATCCGAGCGAGCCGCGCGAGGTTGGCCACCTCGTCCCGGGTGATGGAGGGCATGGTCGAGCAGCTCCTTGTGCAGCAGGACGGGTGTCAGAGCGGTCGATGCTACCGGGGCCTCAGCCAGGCACGACGAGCGCGTCGAGGGACTCCGCGATCTCCTCGACGAGCACGCGGCCCGGTCCTTCGACCAGGTTGCGCACCCCCGGGCCGACCAGCGCGTACGAGTCGATCTTGCTCGGCGCCCGATCACCCCAAAGCACGAACACCTCGCCACCAGGTCGGCCGGTCAGCTCGGCCTGGCGCGAGATCCAGACCAGGCCGTCAGCCGGGCGACCGCCAGGTGCGCGCGCGTGGAGCCACTCACCCCATGCCCGGGTGCACGCGTAGTGCTCCGGCGTGGTCGCGACGAGCTGGGGCCGACCCAGGCCGAGCCGTGCGAGCGCCTCGTCACGCAGGTCGACCAGCCGCAACGGTCGCGGGGAGACCAGGTGGGCCAGGCCGCGGTCGCGCAGCACGTCCGGGTAGACGACCCGATCGCCGGCGCCGGCGGTGACGTCGTGGAAGACCGACTCCAGCAGCGCGACGGTCTCGTCGGCACCGCCGTAGAGAGTCGGCACGGTCGTGGGTCGGCCGATCGGTGCGAATCGGCTGTCGCCGCGCCCAGGGTTGAACTCGTCGCAGCCCCGGTGCAGCTCGTAGACGTGGAAGAACGCGCGGTCCGCGGGCCAGACCGTCGAGCCGATCCGGCGGGCGTCGACCGGCCCGGGCGGATCGGGAACCGGGCAGTCGGCCGGTCGTCCGCACCCCGGCGCGGTCACGGCCTCAGCCGAAGTTCGACGCGAACCGGGCGGCCGCACCCGCCACCCGACCGGGATCTGCTCCCAGCTGCTCGATCGGGATGTCGCCGCCGAGCCAAGGGCTCGGGACGGTCAACCAGGTCCAGGTCTGCCAGCCGCCGAGCCGAGCGGACCGTTGCAACGGGTCGAGCACCCTCGGGAGCCCCGGCATGGGCTCGGCCTGCTCGCCGAGCTGGAACGCCGGGACGAGCGTCGCGTTCTGGTGGGTGACGGTGAACACCTCGTGTGCCCGGCGCCGGCGCGTGAGCCAGGTGCGGGTCGCGGACTGGGTCGCGTCCCCCCGGAGCGCCGCGAGCGCCTCGATCGTGTACGCGCCGGAGGCGAGCAAGCGCTGGCGGTGCCGGGCCGCGCGCTTGGCCTGCTCGAGCGTCGCGGCGGGAATCGGATCGAAGTCGGCGACGATCAGCGTCTGCAGCAGCTGCTCACG
>JACCYY010000311.1 GCA_013696235.1 Sporichthyaceae bacterium
CGGCCCGGCGACGCCGTTCGATCCGATGGTGGGTGCCTCGACGGCCCGGGTCGACCCGCGGGCGGGCGCCCGGCCGGCGCGCGGCTCGGCGGCGCCGCCCTGGCGGTCTTGGATGGTGGCGATCAGATCGCCCTTGCGCATACGTGCGGTACCCGTGATGCCGAGGCTGCCGGCGAGCTGTTGGAGCTCGGGCAAGACCATGCTCGACAGTCCCGTGCCGCGTCGGCGCGTCGCGCCCGTGGGGGCAGCGGCGGCACCGTTGGTGCGGGTGTCGACGACCTCGGTGGTTTCGCTCACGAAGGGGTTCCTTCCCTGGAGCTGTCGCCTCGGCCTGACGGCACGAAGACGAGATGGAACGCAGTCAGGCAGAACGAGCCAGAAAACGATGAGGATTCAGGTCCCGATACGCCGGGCGACGTCCTGCTGGTGCGCTTGCACCGAACCGGTCAACAGGTCCTGGGTGCGTGGAGAGCCTAACACTCCTGCCGGACCAACGTCACAGTGCCCAACTTCATTCCGGGCGAGTCGTCGCAGCGACCCCTCCCCGATCGAGCTCCAGGTGCACCACCTGCCAGCCCGGTGGAAGGGCGCGACCCGACAGACCAAGATCACCGAACGGCTCGTCCGGCGCGGTGTGCAGCACCAGGACGGACGGTCCGGCCCCGGACAGCACTGCCGCCGAGCCGGAGGCGCGAAGCCGCGCGACGAGGTCGAGGGTCGCCGGCATGGCGGGCTCTCGGTATCGCTGATGCAGCCGGTCCTCAGTCGCTGCGAGCAGGAGATCCGGCCGTACGGTGATCGCCGCCACCAGCAGTGCGGCCCGGCCCGCGGCGTGCGCGGCATCGGCGTGCGGCACCGCCGGCGGCAGCAGCGCCCGTGCCGCCGACGTCGATGCCCCGTCAGCCGGGACCAGCGCGGTCGCCACGAGATCCGGGTGCGGCTCGAGGCGTACGGCGCTGGCCATCCCGGCGTCGTCCAGCCAGCCGACCGTCGCGCCGCCGAGGACGCAGGCCGCGACGTTGTCCGGGTGGCCCTCGATCGCGGCCGCGGTCTCGAGGACCCAGGCGCGGTCGAGCTCGGACCTGGGGTGCGTCAGCGCGTACGCGACGCCGACACCGGCGACGATCGCCGCCGCGGACGAACCCAGACCTCGGGCCAGTGGGATGCCGTTCGTGCAGGACAGGCGGAGGCCGGCCGGTCGCCGGCCGAGCCGGTCGAACGCCGTGGCCGCCGACCGCGCGACGAGGTTGTCGGCGTCGGTCGGCAGCGCCCCGGCACCCTCGCCGGTGACGCTCACCTGGAGACCGCCGCTGGTCGTCACCGCGTCGACCTCGTTGTGCAGGGCCAGCGCCAGGCCGAGCGCGTCGAAGCCCGGTCCGAGGTTGGCGCTGGTCGCCGGGCACCGAACGCGTACGCGGACGTGGGGATCCGGGCGCTTCACGCTCAGGACGCCACGAGTCCGAGGGCCCGGGCCGCAACGTCCGCGTCGGGCGGCACCGGCGTCGGGTCCGGCATCGCCTCCGCGACCCACCCGGTGTCCTTGAGCCCGTGGCCGGTGACGGTGCAGACGACGCGCAGCCCGGCCTGGAGCCGGCCATCGTCGGCGAGCCGGAGCAGGCCGGCGACGCTCGCAGCCGAGGCCGGCTCGACGAAGACCCCGTCGTGGCTGGCCAGCCAACGGCAGGCGGCGAGGATCGCGTCGTCGCTGACCGCCTCGATCGCGCCGCCGGACTCGTCGCGAGCGCGAACCGCCTGCTCCCAGGACGCCGGGGAGCCGATGCGGATGGCGCTCGCGACGGTCTGCGGGTCCGCGACCGGTGCGCCGACGACGAACGGGGCGGCTCCGGCAGCCTGCACGCCGTGCATCCGCGGCAGGAGCGTGCTGGTGCCGGCGGCGTGCGACTCCTGGTACCCCTGCCAGTGCGCGGTGATGTTGCCCGCGTTGCCGACCGGCAGGCAGTGCAGGTCGGGTGCGTCACCGAGTGCGTCGACCACCTCGAACGCGATCGTCTTCTGCCCCTCGATCCGAGCTGGGTTCACCGAGTTCACCAGCACGACCGGGTAGTCCGCGGCGAGCTGGCGAGCGACGACGAGGCAGTCGTCGAACGACCCGTCGACCTGGAGCAGCTGGGCCCCGTGCACGACGGCCTGCGCGAGCTTGCCGGCGGCGATCCGTCCACGGGGCACCAGGACCCCGCAGGTGAGGCCGGCCCGGGCTGCGTACGCGGCGGCGCTCGCGCTCGTGTTGCCGGTCGAGGCGCAGAGCACGGCCTCGGCGCCCGCGTACCTGGCCATCGTCATCGCCACGGTCATGCCGCGGTCCTTGAACGACCCGGTGGGGTTCGCGCCCTCGACCTTGAGCCAGACGTCGCAGTCCGTACGGGCGGAGAGCGCGGGCGCCGGCACGAGCGGTGTCCCGCCCTCGAGCAGCGTCACGACCGCGGCGTCGTCCGGCACCGGCAGCCGGTCCCGGAACTCCTCGATCACGCCGCGCCAGGCACCCTGCCGACCGACTCGCACCTGGGACGGGGCGGTCACGACCCCTCCTCGCCCTCGACCCGGAGCACGCCGGTCACCGACTTGACCGACTCCAGCCCGACCAGCTCGGCCACGGTCGCGGCCAACGCACCGTCGGTCGCCGCGTGCGTGACGATCTCCAGGTCGGCGTCGTCGCCGAGGCCCTCCTGGCGGACCCCGCGGATCGACACGCCGTGCCGGGCGAACACCTCCGCGACATGGGCGAGGACGCCCGTCCGGTCCGCGACGGCGAGCGAGACGTGGTAGCGGGTGATCGACTCGCTGAGCGGCCGTACGGGGAGGTTCGCGTAGGTCGACTCCCCCGGCCCGTGCACACCCTGGACGCGGTGCCGCGCGGCGGCGACGAGGTCCCCGAGCACCGCGCTCGCGGTCGGCCGCCCACCTGCACCCTGCCCGTAGAACATGAGCGGGCCGGCGGCGTCGGACTCGACAAAGACCGCGTTGAACGCACCGCGCACGTTCGCCAGCGGGTGCGTCCGAGGCACCATCGCCGGGTGCACCCGGGCGCCGACGCTCCGTCCGTCGGGACCGAGCTCGCACACCGCGAGGGACTTCACGACGTAGCCCATCTGACCCGCCCGCGCGATGTCCTGACCGGTGATGTGGCCGATCCCCTCGCGGAACACGTCGTCGACGGTGACCCGGGTGTGGAACGCGAGGCTGGCCAGGATCGCGGCCTTGGCGGCTGCGTCCGAGCCGTCGATGTCGGCAGTAGCGTCAGTTTCTGCGAATCCGAGAAGCTGCGCCTCGCGCAGCGCCTGCCCAAGGTCGAGACCAGCGTCGCGCATCCGGGTCAGCACGTAGTTCGTGGTGCCGTTGACGATCCCGATCAGCCGGGTGACCCGGTCGCCGGCGAGGGACTCGCGAAGCGGCCGCAGCAGCGGGATTGCGCCGGCCACGCTGGCCTCGAAGTAGAGATCGACTTCGGCTTTCTCGGCCGCGGCGTAGAGCGTGGCGCCGTCGGCGGCGAGCAGCGCCTTGTTCGCGGTCACGACGGAGGCACCCTGCTCCATGGCCTCCAGGAGCAGGGACCGGGCCGGCTCGATCCCGCCCATGAGCTCGACCACCACGTCGAGGTCGCCGCGCCGGACCAGCGCGGCCGCGTCGTCGGTGACGATGGCCTGGTCCGTGCCGAGGCCACGGTCCCGGCCGGGCTCCCGTACGGCGATCGCCACCAGGTCGAGCTCAGCACCGGCCCGGGACGCCAGGTCGCCGGCCTGCGACCGCAGCAGTCGGATGACCTCCCGACCGACCACTCCGCAGCCGAGCACCGCGATCTTGAGCGATCGGGTGGGCAACGGCCTCTCCGGCTGGCGGGTCATGGCGAGTCGAGGCGGAGCAGGTCGTCCTCGGTCTCGCGGCGGATGATCACCCGGGCCGCTCCGGCCCGGACGGCGACGACGGGCGGCCTGGGCACGTGGTTGTAGTTGCTCGACATCGACCGGCAATAGGCACCCGTGCCCGGCACGGCGAGCAGGTCGCCCGGCCTGACGTCCGCCGGCAGGAACTCGTCCTGCACCACGACGTCCCCGGACTCGCAGTGCTTGCCGACCACTCGGGCCAGCATGGGCGGAGCCTCGCTGGTCCGGGAGGCCAGCGTGCAGGAGTACGCCGCTCCGTACAGCCCCGCCCGGATGTTGTCGCTCATCCCCCCGTCGACCGAGACGTAGGTCCGGCTGGCGCCGCTCTCCAGCCGTACCGGCTTCACGGTGCCGACCTCGTACACGGTGACGACCGACGGCCCGGCGATGGCCCGCCCCGGCTCGATGGACAGCCGCGGCGTCGGAACTCCTGCCGCTGCGCACTCGTGCGCGACGATCGAGCGCAGCCGCACCCCGAGCTCGGCCGACGTGAGCGGGTCGTCCTGCAACGTGTACGCGATGCCGAACCCGCCGCCGAGCCCGAGCTCGGGCAGCTCGGCGCCGTGCTCGTCGCGGGCCGCCACGTGCAGCTGGACCAGGCGACGGGCGGACACCTCGAACGCGGCCGGGTCGAAGATCTGCGACCCGATGTGCGAGTGCAGCCCGAGGAGCCGCAACGACGGCGCGGCGAGCACGTCCGCGACCGCCGCGGCAGCGTGCCCGTCGACCAGGGAGAACCCGAACTTCTGGTCCTCGTGCGCCGTGGCGATGTACTCGTGCGTGTGCGCCTCGATCCCGACGTTCACCCTGACCATCACGTCGGCCCGCAGTCCCCGGGCTGCGGCTGCAGACCCGAGACGGGCGATCTCCAGCTCGGAGTCGAGGACGAAGCGCCCGACCCCCGCCTCGAGTGCGCGGACGATCTCCGCGACTGACTTGTTGTTGCCGTGGAAGGCGATCCGCGTCGGTGCGACGCCGGCACGCAGCGCCACCGCGAGCTCGCCGCCGGTGCAGACGTCGAGACCGAGACCCTCCTCGCTCGCCCACCGGGCCGTGGCGAGGCAGAGGAACGCCTTGGCCGCGTAGTAGACGTCCCCGCCGGGCAGCGCGTCCGCGAACGCGCGGCAGCGCGTACGGAAGTCGTCCTCGTCGCAGAGGAAGACCGGCGTGCCGTACTGCCGGGCCAGGTCGCGGACGTCCAGCCCGCCGAGCACGAGCGCCCCGTGATCGGCCCGACGGACCGAACCGGGCCACAGGTGGGTCTCGAGCGCATTCGGGTCCGCCGGAACCCGCAACCAACCGGGCGCGGCGCCGATCCCGGCGTGGAGCGCCCCCGCCTCGTGCACGCGCACCGCGCCTACATCCGGTCCGGCGCGCTCACGCCGAGCAGGCGCAGACCGTTGGCGAGGGTCACCCGGGTGGCCTGGACGAGCAGCAGCCGCGCGGCGTGCAACGGCTCCGGCGGCTCGTCGCCGCGCGGGAGCACCCGGCACTCGTCGTAGAACCGGTGGAACGTGGAGGCGAGATCCTCCAGGTAGCGGGCGATCCGGTGGACCTCGCGCAGCTCGGCCGCGGCGCTGACGATCCGCGGCAGCTCGGCGAGCGCGCGCAGCAGGTCACCCTCGCGCTCGTGCGAGAGCAGCGCGGGGTCGAAGTCGTCTCCAGCCGGAGCCAGGCCGAGATCGCTGGCGTTGCGCAGGATCGAGGACAGCCGTGCGTGCGCGTACTGGACGTAGAACACCGGGTTGTCGCTCGTCGCCCTGGTCCAGATGTCGAGGTCGATGTCGATCGACGAGTCCACCGAGTAGCGGGCCAGCGCATATCGGGCCGCGTCGACGCCGACCGCCTCCACGAGGTCCTCGAGCGTGATCACGGTGCCGGCTCGCTTGCTCATCCGGACCGGAGCGCCGTCCTTGACCAGGTTGACCATCTGGCCGATCAGCAGCTCGAGCGTCTGGTCCGGGTCGTCGCCGAACCCGGCCGCCAGCGCGCGGTATCGGTTGACGTAGCCGTGATGGTCAGCGCCGAGCATGATCACGACCCGGTCGAAGCCGCGGGCCCGTTTGTCGAGGTAGTACGCCGCGTCGACGCTGATGTAGGTGGGCCGGCCGTTCGAGCGGACGATCACGCGGTCCTTGTCGTCCCCGTACGAGGTGGAGCGGAGCCAGAGCGCGCCAGCCGCCGTGTAGGTGAGCCCGCCTGCGCGCAGCCGCTCGATCGCGCTCTCCACCGCACCGGTCTCGTGCAGCGTGCGCTCGGAGAAGTAGACGTCGAAGTCGACC
This sequence comes from Sporichthyaceae bacterium, assembly GCA_013696235.1. Classification (GTDB taxonomy): domain Bacteria; phylum Actinomycetota; class Actinomycetes; order JACCYY01; family JACCYY01; genus JACCYY01. The sequence continues at coordinate 6,182 of JACCYY010000311.1, forward strand.
CCGAGCTCGTGCAGGGACTGCCTGATCTCCTCCCACATCCGGGCGACCCCCTCGACCCGCAGCACCTTGAGCGCCTCGTCGTCGTGGAGGTCGAGCAGGTCGGGACGGTCAGCGAGGATCGCGTTCGCGATGTCGAGCATGTACGCGCCGGCGTAGCCACCGTCCGGCGTCGGCTTGCCCTGTGCCGCGGCCAGCAGGGACCCGCCGAAGCGGTCGATCTGCGCGCCGGCGTCGTTGAAGTAGTACTCCCGGGTGACCTCGGCGCCGGTCGCCTCGAGCACCCGACCGAGCGCGTCGCCGACGGCGGCCCAACGGGTCGACGCGAGCGTGACCGGTCCAGTGGGGTTGGCCGAGACGAACTCCAGGTTGATCCGGTGGCCCGCGCCTAGGTCGTTCCGGCCGTACGCGTCGCCGGCGTCGACGATCGAGCGAGCGAGCACTCCCTGGGCTCCCGCCTCGACCCGGATGTTCAGGAACCCAGGCCCGGCGATGTCCACCGAGGCGATCCCGTCGACGGTCGCCAGGCGTTCCTGCAGCGTCGCGGCCAGCTCGCGCGGCGGCGCACCCGCCCGCTTGGCGAGCTGCAACGCGATGTTCGTGGCGTAGTCGCCGTGCTCGCGCACCTTCGGCCGCTCGACGGTCACAGCGCTCGGCAGCGCCGCCTCGTCCAGCGCGATCGCACCGTCACGGACGGCGTCGCGCAGGACAGCGACGATCGACGCGGACAGCTCCTCGGGGGTCACCGCGCAAGGGTACCGGCGGCACGTGGGCGGGAATCTTGGGCGGAGCCGCAGCACTGCGGTGAGACGATGTCGAGCGACAACCACGGAGGACTCGATGACGCAACCAGGACTCGACCCAGCGGCACTCGCTGGAGGGACCGGCGCTGCCGTTGATCATCTGCTGAGCCAGGGCGGCCTGCCGGTCGGGACCTACGGCACGTACGCGGAGGCCCAGCGCGCCGTGGACTACCTGTCCGACCAGGAGTTCCCGGTCGAGAACCTCACGATCGTCGGGACCGGGCTGCGTCAGGTGGAGCGCGTCACGGGTCGGCTGACGCGGAACAAGGTGATCACCGCCGGTGCGGTCGGCGGTGCGTGGTGGGGGCTGTTCGTCGGCCTGCTGATCGGGATCTTCTCGAGCGGCTCGGCCTGGATCGGGTCGGTTCTGGCCGGCGTCGCGATCGGCACGGTCTTCGGCCTGCTGACCGGACTGGCCGGCTACCGCGCGACCGGCGGGCGGCGCGACTTCACATCGACGACTGGCCTCGTCGCCGAGTCGTACCAGGTGCTCTGCGTCGCTCGGGTCGCCGAGGAAGCCCGCTCGCACCTTGCCCGGTTGTCGCTCAGGAGCTGACCAGCGCGACTGGCGCGACCGGCTGGCACGACTGACCGGCTGGTAACCTGGCCCGTCCTCGGGCCCCCGTAGCTCAGGGGATAGAGCATCGGCCTCCGGAGCCGTGTGCGTAGGTTCGAATCCTACCGGGGGCACCAATGTGATGTCTCAGGACATCGGCGACAGGTGAACCTATGCGCGGTGCGGTTGTTCGCTGTCTTGGGCGGGTGTTGGTGCTCTGGTGGGTTGGTAGTCGCGGGTCGGGTCGAGGGTGAGGTCGCGGAGGAGTTCTCCGGTGA
>JACCYY010000381.1 GCA_013696235.1 Sporichthyaceae bacterium
AGCCGGTGCACGGGACCGCGCCGGACATCGCCGGCCGGGGCGTGGCCAACCCGGTCGCGTGCCTGCTGTCGGGTGCCATGCTGCTGGAGGACACTGGGTTCCCCGCGGCGGCCGAGGCTGTGCGGGAGGCGGTCTCGGCGGCGCTGCGGGACCAGAACACCCACCCACCCGACCTCGGCGGGACCGCGACGACCGTCGCGGTCGCCGAGGAGGTCAAGCGACAGATGGAGAAGCAATGGAGAGCGGTCTGATCGGCTCGACCCGCGCGGCCGCTGGTGCGCTCGTCGCGGCCAGCCTGCTCGGCCTGGCCGCGTGCTCGGCCGGGTCGTCGACCGCGCCGCCGGACGGCACCCCACCGCCGAGCGGCGAGGGCAGCGAGGAGTCGCTCGTGCTCGGCCTGGTCGCTGAGCCGGCCACCCTCGACTTCACCCAGGACGGCGGTGCCGCCATCCCGCAGGCGCTCCTCGTGAACGTGTACGAGGGTCTGGTCAAGCTCGACCAGGACGGTGAGATCGTGCCCGCACTCGCGACCTGGGAGGTCAGCGACGACGGGCTCACCTACACATTCGACCTGGTCGCGGACGCGGTCTTCACCAGCGGTGAGCCGTTCACCGCCGACGACGCGGTCTTCTCCATCGAACGCGTCCAGAACGACTGGACGGTCGCGCTCAAGTCAGCGATGGACGTCGTCGCCAGCGCCGAGGCGGCCTCGCCGACCCAGCTCGTCGTGACCCTGACCAACCCGAGCAACAACTGGCTCTACAACATGACGACGCGGGTCGGGGCGATGTTCTCCCAGTCGGGCGTCGACGACCTCGCCACCACGCCGATCGGCACCGGCCCGTACGCACTGTCCGAGTGGAACCGCGGGGACTCCATCGTGCTCACCCGGAACGCCGACTACTGGGGAGAGGCTCCGTACTTCAACGAGGTCACGCTGCGGTACTTCGACGACCCGACCGCGCTCAACAGCGCGCTCCTGACCGGCACGATCGACGTGATCACCACGGTGCAGGCGCCCGAGGGTCTGGCGCAGTTCGAGGGCAACGACGACCTGCAGATCATCGAGGGCAGCACGAACGGTGAGGTCCTGCTGTCCTTCAACCACCGCAGCGCCCCCTTCCAGGACGCCCAGGTGCGCCAGGCCGTGCGCCAGGCGATCGACCACCAGGCGCTCGTGGACACCTGCTGGGCCGGCCGCGGCGAGCTGATCGGCAGCCATGTCCCGCCCACCGACCCCTGGTACGAGGACCTGACCGACGTCGCGCCGTACGACCCGGACGAGGCGACCCGCCTGCTGGAGGCGGCCGGGCAGACCGACCTCACACTCCGCCTGAGGCTGCCGAGTCTCCCGTACGCGACGTCGTGCGGCCAGGTCGTCGCGAGCCAGCTCGAGGACGTCGGGATCACGGTCGAGGTCGACACGCTCGAGTTCCCGGCGCAGTGGCTGGCGCAGGTCTTCCAACCGCCGAACGACTACGACATGTCGATCGTGGCGCACGTCGAGCCGCGCGACATCCCGCCCCTGTTCGGTGACCCGACCTACTACCTCGGGTACGACAACGCCGAAGTGGTCCAGATGCTCGCCGACGCCGACGCCGGGACCGCCGAGGAGCAGGTGACGATCATGCAGGAGGTGGCCAGGACGATCAGCGAGGACAGCGCCGGCGACTGGCTCTTCCTGCTGCCGAACCTCGTCGTCGCCGACGCCGACATCACCGGGCTGCCGGAGAACGCGATCGGGGAGGCCCTCGACCTCACGCTCCTCGCCCGCTCGTAGCCGGCTGTGCTGCTGCGGGTCCTCGTCCGGGCGGGCGTGCTCCTGGCGAGCCTTGCGGTGTCCTCGGTCGTCGTGTTCGGCTTCCTCGCCGCGCTGCCCGGCGATCCGGCCCGGGTCGCACTCGGCGTGAACGCGACCGAGGAGTCCGTCGCCACGCTGCGAACGGAGTTCGGGCTGGACCGACCGCTGCGCACCCAGTACGTCGACTGGGTCGGCGGGATGCTCACCGGCGATCCGGGCCGGTCCTACGTCTCCAAGGCCGAGATCGGGCCACAGCTCGCCGACCGCATGCAGGTCACGCTGTGGCTGGTGGCGGCGGCCACGGTGATCGCGGTGGTCATCGCGCTCCCGGCGGGGACCCTGATGGCGGTTCGTCACGGCAAGCTGTCCGGGCTCGTGCTCGCCGGGCTCTCCCAGCTCGGCGTCGCGGTCCCGGCCTTTCTCGCCGGGATCCTGCTGATCACACTGTTCGCCGTACGGCTGCGTTGGCTGCCGTCAGGCGGCTGGACGCCACCGGTCGAGGACCCGGTGATGTTCCTCCGGCAGCTCACCCTGCCGGCGCTCGCACTCGGCCTCGTGCAAGGTGCGGTGCTGACCCGGTACGTCCGTTCCGCAGTGATCGACGTGCTGCGGGAGGACTACCTGCGGACGGCCCGGGCCAAGGGCCTCACGCCCGAGCGTGCGCTGTGGCGACACGGGCTGCGCAACGCGATGGTGCCCGTGGTCACCGTCCTCGGCCTGCAGCTGGCGACGTTGCTGATCGGTGCCGTCGTCGTGGAGCGGGTCTTCGTCGTCCCCGGAATGGGCAAGCTGCTGCTCGACGCCGTGGCGAACCGCGACCTTCTGCTCGTCCAAGCCGTCGTCATGGTGCTGGTTGTCGCGGTCCTGGTCGTGAACTTCGTCGTCGACCTGCTCTACACCGTGCTCGACCCTCGGCTGCGCCATGGTTGACCGGCCACTCCGCGGCCCCGGCACCGCCGTTGATCATCGAGATGTGGCGCGGCGTCGGGTCAACCCGAGCCTGGTCGCGGGCACGCTTCTGGTGGCACTCGTGGTCGCCGTCGCTCTGGTGTCGTTCGTCTGGACGCCGTACGCGCCGAGCCGGGTCGACCCGTCGTCGCGGCTGCTCGACCTGTCCGCCGAGCACTTGCTGGGCACTGACAAGTTCGGCCGCGACGTCGCCAGCCAGATCATGGTCGGGGCCCGTACGACGATCTTCGTCGGCGTGATCGCGGTCGGCGTGGCTGCGTTGTTCGGCGTCCCGCTCGGCGTGCTCGCCGCGATGGGACCACGCTGGCTCGGCCAGCTCGTCATGCGTACGAGCGACCTCGTCCTCGCGTTCCCGGCGCTGCTCCTCGCGATCATGTTCGGTGCCGTCTACGGCGCGAGCACGCTGACCGCCATGATCGCGATCGGCATCGCGACGATCCCGAGCTTCGCCCGGATCACCCGCGCGGCGACGCTGCAGGTGCTCAGCCGGGAGTACGTGCTCGCCGCCCGGGTGGCCGGCCGCCGCCGGCTGGCGATCGCCGTACGACACGTCCTGCCGAACGTGTCCAGCCTCGTGATCGTCCAGGTCTCCGTGTCCTTCGCGATCGCGGTGCTGGCGGAGGCGGCGCTCTCGTTCCTCGGCCTCGGCACGCCGCTGACCACCCCGTCGTGGGGTCGGATGCTGCAGGAGAGCCAGGAGCTCCTGTCGGTCGCGCCGCGCCTCGCCGTGGTGCCCGGCATCGCGATCGCGATCGCCGT
>JACCYY010000383.1 GCA_013696235.1 Sporichthyaceae bacterium
GCATCGAGGATCCGGTCGGCCCCGCCGAGGCACTCTGTGACGTCCTCTCCGGTGAGCTCGACGTGGACGCCGCCCGGGACCGTGCCGAGTCCGCGGTGGACGGCGAAGAACCCGGTGACCTCGGCGACGACGTCGTCGAAGTGCCGGGTCTTGAGCCCCGTCGAGGACTCCATGGTGTTGCCGTGCATCGGATCGCAGACCCACACCACCTCGTGCCCGGTCGCGTTCACCTTCTCGACGATCGGCGGGAGCCGGTCGAGCACGGCCCCGGCCCCGAGCCGGGCGATCACGGTGACCCGACCGGGCACGCCATCGGGATCGAGGCGCTCGACCAGGGCGGCGGCGTCCTCGGGCCTGGCTGACGGACCCAGCTTGAGGCCGACCGGGTTGGCCACCTGAGAGACCAGGTCGACGTGCGCGCCCTCGAGCTGCCGGGTCCGGTCCCCCACCCACAGCATGTGGGCGGACAGGTCGTACGGGCGCCCGCTCACCTCGTCCACCCGCGTGAGCGCGCTCTCGTACTCCAGCAGCAGAGCCTCGTGGCTGGCGAACAGGTCGACGCCGTGTGTGCTGCCCTCGGCGTCGAGATCGACCCCGCACGCGCGCATGAACGCGAGCGCCCGATCGATCTCGGTCACCAGCGACTCGTACCGGCGCCCGGCCGGGCTGCGCTGGACGAAGTCGGCGTTCCACGCGTGCGCCTGCCGCAGGTCGGCGAGACCGCCGCGCGAGAAGCTTCGGACGAGGTTGAGCGTGAGCGCGGCGGCGTAATAGGCCCGGAGCATCCGCTGCGGGTCCGGCCGACGACCGGCCACCGTTCGGGCCAGGTCGTTCACCGCGTCGCCACGGTAGGACGGCAGCTCGCCGAAACCATCGCTGATCGACACCAGCTCGGAGTTGCTCGTACGAGGCTTGGCGTACTGTCCGGCGATCCGGCCGACCTTGACCACCGGGACGCTCGCGCCGTACGTGAGGACCACCGCCATCGCGAGCAGCACTCGCACCTTGTCCCGGATCTGCGCGGCGTTGAGGGTCGCGAACGTCTCTGCGCAGTCGCCGCCCTGCAGGAGGAACGCCTCACCGCGGGCGACTGCGGCGAGCTGCTGCCGGAGCCGGTCGCACTCGCTCGGGGCGACCAGCGGTGGGAGCCCGGCCAGCTCGACGCCGACCGCGCGCACCCCCATCGGGTCGGGCCAGTCCGGCTGCTGCTGCGCCGGCCGGCTGCGCCAGCTGTCGATCACGTGCCTCACCGACCCAGGGTATGCCGAGGTCGGCCGCGACCGGCAGCGGGCGATCAACCGAAGAAGACCTCGGCCTCGGTGTAGCGCTCGATCGGGACGGTCTTGAGCGTGGCGACCGCCTCGTCGAGGCCGACCCGGACGATGTCGGTGCCGCGGAGGGCAACCATCTTCCCGTGGTCACCGTCCTTGATCGCGTCGATCGCGTGCAGCCCGAAGCGGGTGGCCAGCACCCGGTCGAACGCCGTTGGCGTCCCGCCTCGCTGGATGTGCCCGAGGACGGCGCAGCGGGCTTCCTTGCCGGTGCGTGACTCGACCTCGGCGGCGATCCGGTCACCGATCCCGCCGAGCCGGACGTGCCCGAACGCGTCGAGCTCGCCGCTCAGGACCCCCATGGTGCCCTCGGCCGGCGTAGCCCCCTCGGCAACGACCAGGATCGGCGAGTACCGCGTCTGGAAGCGGTGCTCGACGTACTCGATGACCCTGCCGATGTCGAACGGGCGCTCGGGGATGAGGATGACGTTCGCCCCGCCCGCCAACCCCGCGTGCAGCGCGATCCAGCCCGCGTGCCGGCCCATCACCTCGACGATGAGCACGCGGTGGTGGCTCTCCGCGGTGGTGTGCAGCCGGTCGATCGCCTCCATCGCGATGTTCACCGCGGTGTCGAAGCCGAACGTGTAGTCGGTGGCACTGAGGTCGTTGTCGATCGTCTTGGGCACACCGACGACCGGCACGCCGGCGGTGTGAAGTCGGGCCGCGACGCCCAGCGTGTCCTCGCCGCCGATCGCGACAAGTGCGTCGATGCCGTGCCGTTCCAGCGTCGCCGTGATGCGCTCGACGCCGCCCTCGACCTTGATCGGGTTGGTCCGGGAGGAGCCGAGGATGGTCCCGCCGCGCGGGAGGATGCCGCGCACCTGGTCGACGCCGAGGGGCATGGTGTCGTCGTCGAGCGGTCCGCGCCAGCCGTCGCGGAACCCGACGAGCTCGAAGCCGTACGTCTCGACGCCTTTGCGGACGACGGCGCGGATGACGGCGTTCAGCCCCGGGCAGTCACCTCCGCCGGTGAGCACGCCCACCCTCATCCGGCGATCTCCTCGTCGTCCACCACGGACCCGACTGCCGCGTCGTCTGCACGGGTTGCCGCCTGCGCCCGGACCTCGGCGTCGGCGGCCGTCCGGGCCTCCGCCTTGGCCTTGGCATCCGCCTTGGCCTCGGACTTGGCCTCGGCGAG
>JACCYY010000001.1 GCA_013696235.1 Sporichthyaceae bacterium
GAGAGCGCACTGGTCGCGGCCCGGATCGCCGATCCGACGATGAGCTCCGGGTTCGGCCTGCGCACCTTGTCGTCCGGAGCGGCGGGCTACTGGCCGTTGCGCTACCACGGCGGCTCCGTATGGGCGCACGACACCGCGATCGCCGTGTCCGGGCTCGCTCGGGACGGTCACACTGAGTCGGCGAGCGCACTCGCCGAGGCACTCGTCGCCGCCGGCGCCGCGTTCGACTACCGCCTGCCAGAGCTCTACGGCGGCGATGCACGTGACGTCGTCCCGCGCCCGGTGCCCTACCCCGCCTCATGCCGGCCGCAGGCATGGTCGGCCGCCGCGTCGGTGTGCCTCCTCACCGCCGCGCTCGGGCTCCGGCCGGACGTGCCGGCCGGGACGCTGCAGGTCGCTCCCCTCGCGCCCTCGCCGTTCGGCGCCCTCCAGGTGACCGGTCTGCGCCTCGCCGGCCACGAGCTGTCGGTCGCGATCGACGCCGCAGGCTCCGTCCTCGCCGTCACCGACGTCCCTGGGATCACCCTCGTCTGAGCCGCCCACAAGACGTCCGGGCGTGGGGCAGCGATACTGACGGCCCCGGTCGAGCGTGGGGCCAGACCGCAACGTCGAGGAGGCGGCATGGCTCGGCAGGTACTCGCGGTGGACATCGGTGGAACCAAGCTCGCGGTCGGCCTCGTGGACGACATCGGCGCCGTGCGCGCCTCGGACCGGACGCCGACCACGCCGGGCGCATCCGGCGAGGAGCTCTGGGACACGCTGGTCGGCCTGACCGAGCGCGTGCTCGCCGACGCCGGCTCGCCGGACGTGGTGGGCGTCGGCGTCGGCAGTGGTGGCCCGATGCGATGGCCGGAAGGTGAGATCTCGCCGCTCAACATCGCCGGCTGGCGGGACTTCCCGCTCCGAGCGCGCTTCCAGGAGCGCTATCCCGACCTCCCGGTGCGCGTGCACAACGACGCGGTCGCGGTGGCGATCGCGGAGCACTGGCGCGGTGCGGCCCAGGGGACCGAGAACATGCTCGGGATGGTGGTCTCGACCGGCGTCGGGGGAGGGCTCGTGCTCGGCGGGCACGTGGTGGACGGAGCGACCGGCAACGCCGGCCACATCGGCCACACCGTGGTGGACGCAGACGGACCGTCCTGCGTGTGCGGCGGGGTGGGCTGCCTGGAGGCGGTCGCTCGCGGTCCGGCTCTCGCGCAATGGGCGTACGAGCGAGGCTGGCGGACCGACCGGCCGGAGGAGGACCGCACCGGACGGGATCTGGGTGCCGACGCCCTGGCCGGCGACGACCTGGCCGTGGCGGCGTTCGCCCGGGCCGGACACGCCCTGGGGATCGCGATCGCCTCGGCCAAGGCGCTCTGCGACATCGAGGTCGTGGCGATCGGCGGGGGCATCGCCCAGGTTGGCGACCTGCTCTTCAGCCCGTTGCAGGAGAGGCTCGACCGGCACGCCGGGTTCGACTTCACCAGACGAGTGCGAGTCGTACCGGCCGCGCTCGGCCAGGACGCCGGGCTCGTCGGCGCGGCCGCGCTCGTGCACCAGGGCGATCGCTACTGGTCCGCCGACTGATCTTCACCGGTGGCCGCCCGGAGGCGCTGGCGGAGACCGGCGAACAGCAGCGCGATGGTCAGGTAGTCGACAAATCCACCGAGCGCCTGCACGGCGGCCGGGAACCGAGCCGTGCCGCACATCCGCAGGCGCAGATGCAGGCGGGTCCCCGGGCCCGCCGGTCGTAGCACCAGCGCCCAGCTCAGCGCGAGCGGGCGGCTCGACCCGGGGTCGTCGCCGGCGCCACGATCGGCGGAGTAGACGATGTGCCGGTACGGCGCGACGGCGTGCACCGTGAACGGCATCGGCCCCCAGTCGGGCACGACTTCTCCCACGACCAGCCGCTGCAGGTGGGGCCGGACCACCCACGCACCCTGCCGGCGCCGCGGGACGAGCGACGCGACCGGGCTCGGCAGGTACCACCCGGCGCGGTCCTTGCCGAGCTGCACGATCCATGGCCAGACCTCCTCGGGCGACGCCGCGTAGGTCGTCACGCGATCGCACACCAGGGTCGGCCGGCTCACGATCCCGTCGCCGGGGAGCGTCATCGTCGCCTCTGCGTCGGTCGCGCCGGACCGTCGCCCGGTCCGGTGCACGGCGATCCCTGCGGCGGCGAGCACCCCGGCGAGCACCGCGAGCCCCTGGGCGGGCACCTCAGCCGCCCGGAGGGTGCGTCGTGCGGCGTGGACCGTCATGCCCCCACCCTCTCGCGCTGCCTCGGCGCTCGCCCGCGAGGCTGCCAGACTGACGCGCATGTCGAATGCAGACGGCGCGGCAGCAGCCGGCACGGCCGAGCGCGTCCCAGCGGACGTCACGCTCGCTGACGTCGAGGCGGCACGTGCGCTGCTCGCGGGGATCATCCGGGAGACGCCGGTCCGTCAGGCCGGCGCGCTGTCGAAGCTGGCCGGGGGACGGGTGTACGTGAAGTGCGAGAACCTGCAGCGTGCGGGCTCGTTCAAGATCCGCGGTGCCTACACCCGGATGTCGCGGCTCACCGACGACGAGCGGGCCCGCGGTGTCGTCGCCGCGAGCGCCGGCAACCATGCGCAGGGCGTCGCCCTCGCAGCGCAGATGCTCGGGATCACCGCGACCGTGTTCATGCCAGAAGGTGCTGCGCTGCCGAAGGAGCGAGCCACCCGCGGCTACGGCGCGGAGGTGCGCTTCGCCGGGCACTCGGTCGACGAGGCGCTGGTTGCCGCGCGGGCGTTCTCGGGCGAGACCGGAGCCGTCCTCATCCATCCCTTCGACCACCCTGACGTCGTCGCGGGGCAGGGCACGCTCGGACTGGAGATCCTCGACCAGGTGCCCGATGTCAAGACCGTCCTGGTCTGCACCGGTGGCGGTGGACTCCTGGCCGGCACCGCGGTCGCGATCAAGGCCAAGCGGCCAGAGGTCCGGATCATCGGCGTGCAGGCGGCGGGCGCAGCCGCGTACCCGGGTTCGATCGCTGCGGGCAAGCCGATCGCGCTGCCCGCCATGTCGACGATGGCTGACGGCATCGCGGTCGCCTGCCCCGGCGACGTGCCCTTCGAGCTGGTCCGCTCGCTCGTCGACGACATGGTCACGGTGTCCGAGGACTCGTTGTCCCGGGCACTGCTGCACCTGCTCGAACGGCTCAAGCTCGTCGTCGAGCCAGCCGGCGCGGCTGGCGTCGGGGCGTTGCTGGACCGGCCGACCGCGTACGAGCCACCTGTCGTCGCCGTCCTCTCCGGCGGGAACGTCGATCCGCTCGTGCTGCTCCGGGTGCTGCGCCATGGCCTGGCCGCGGCCGGGCGCTACCTGTCCTTCCGGATGCGGATCCGCGACCGGCCGGGTGCACTGGCCACGTTGCTCGGCGAGCTCGCCGCGGTCGACGCCAACGTGCTCGACGTCGTGCACGAGCGAACCGGAGCCCGGCTGCACGTGGACGAGGTCGAGGTGGCACTGCAGGTCGAGACCCGCGGCGCCGAGCACTGCGAGATCGTGCTGGCACGATTGCGGAGCCATGGGTACACGGTTGAGTTCTGACATATCTGAGTTCACATTCATGAACTCCGCTTGACAGTTTGAGTTTTCACAAGGTCCGATACCACCCATGGACCCCTCGCTGCGCGACATCCTGACCGCCGTCCGCGACGGACGGCTTGACCCGGCCGAGGCGGCCCGACGGCTCCAAGAGCATTCCGCTGCACCAGCCGGTGGGGGCGAACCGAAGCCCTCCCCGGAGGAGCCCTCAGGTTCGGTCTGGGCCGAGGTCACCGACGACGTGGTCGCGCCTCCAGAGCCGGCCACGGCGACCGAACCGGTTGCCGAGACCTTCGTGCATGTCCCCGTGGTGGTCGACGACCGGACCACGACCGGCCTGCGGATCCGCGCGATCACCCGCAAGGTCCGCATCACCGGCGATCCCACGGTGGCGACCGTGAGCATCGACGGCCCGCACGAGCTCCGCCGCGAAGGCGCGACGCTGATCTGCGACAGCGAGCTCGACCTTCCCTTCGGCGACCCGTTCGCGTTCCTCCCGACCGCGATGGGCCGGTTCGGCCTCCGGTCGCCGGGCCGGGCGTTCTCGTGGGGCAACGACCTCGACATCCGGGTCAACCCCACGCTCGACCTCGATGTCGAGCTCACCGCGGGCTCGCTGCACGTGCAGGCGGTGGGCAAGCTGCGGGCGCGGGTCACTGCCGGGTCGGCCCGGGTCGAGGACGTACGAGGGCCGCTCGACCTCCATGTCGTCGGCGGGACGGCGAAGATCGACACGGTCATGGTGGGAGGCGGCAACCGGATCCGTTGCGACTCGGGCTCGGTGGTGCTCCGGCTCCGGCCCGGGTCAGACGTCCGCTTCCGGCCCGAGGCGCAGCTCGGCCGGATCGTGATCGACGGCGTAGACGGCGGCCGAGAGATCACGGTCGGTGGTGGCACTGGCCGGCTGCGCGCGGAGGTTGTCATGGGCAGCATCCAGGTCGAGGTGGCCCAGTGACGGGTCCAGCCACAGGGCCAGTGGCAGGGCCAGTGGCAGGTGATCCCGCTGTCCGTCACGGCGGGCCGGGTGCCAGCCCGCACCTGGCGCCGAGGGGCTGTCCGGTGTGCGG
>JACCYY010000032.1 GCA_013696235.1 Sporichthyaceae bacterium
TGCCGGTCGTGGCGCAGCTGGTCAGCGGTCAGAACCAGCAGCTGTCCGGCCGGGAAATGCTCGAGATACTGGTCGAGCTGCAACCCGTACCGGCTGGTGTCGACGTATGTGGGGCGCTCGCGCAGCACCTCCGCGAGCGGTCGAACCTGCTGCCCGCGCGAGACCTCGTGCAGGTACTGCGATCGGATCCGATCGACGGGCTGGCGCACCACGTAGATCAGGCGGACGTCTGGGACCACCTGCGCGATGCGCGCCGGGGTGCCCGGGAAACGGGGGTACTTGGTGTAGGTCGTCGAAGCCTCGCCCCGAGCGATCGCGCCGTCCGCTCGGTCGAACAATGACTCGTACCATTCCAGGCCCAACGCTTGCCGGTCGCGAAAGCTGAAGAAGTGTGGTTCCTTCTCCGCCGTGACGAAGATCTCGGGATGCGCACCGAGGTACTCACCCAGGCTTGTCGTGCCGGCTTTCATCGCACCGATCACCAGGAACGTCGGGAGCACCCGACGAACCTACCGCTCGGTACACCTACCGACTTGCCGGCTGGGGCGGCTCCAGCAACGTGCACACGCGCTGCAACGCGGCCTGATCCAACGACTCGTGGGCCAGGGCGGCCTCGTCCGTCAGGTGCGGTACCCGAGCTCGCGGAGCAGCCGGCCACCCCGAGCGCCCGTCAGCGCGCGGAGGAACGGATCGAGCTCCCTTGTTCCCGCGCCCACCCGTGACGTGTAGATCGCCGACGGGTCACCGCTCTGCTCGCGGCGCGAAGCCGTGAATGCCTGAAATCGGTCGGCGTCGTGAGCCAACTCGTGGAAGGCCAGCACGTTCGGGTCCCAGGGCTCGCCGAGGAACTCGAACAGCGGCCGAAGTGTCGGCTCGGGCTCCCGTACGAGCTCTTCGTACCGAACCTCGTAACAACGGTCAGCCGCCGGACCGCGCCCGAATCGCTGCGCCGCCTCGACGTGGTGCACCCACCGCCCGGTCGCCTTCACCGCGGATCGGTAGCCCCAGCGCTCGCGGTGCGACGCGACGACGTCCCGGCCGTCACGGATGACATGGATGTGCTGAGCCTCGGGGAAGAGTCGGTCGATGTACTCCAGGTGCAGCGTGTACTGCGGAGTCTTGTCGGCCCACCGCTGCCTCCCGCGGTGCGTCATGTAGTCGACGTGCACGTCCTCGAAGAAGCTGCGGACGCGCGCGTCGACGTCCGCGCGGCCGTTTCCGAAGCGGGCGAATCTCCGCTCGTGCCGTTCGGCCAGCGCACGGAGATCGATGAGGAAGTGGCTCTCGGGGCCGCAGCTGATGCGATGGTGGGAGTCGAGCATCATCCGAACCAGTGTCGTGCCTGACCGTGGAGCCCCGACGACGAAGATCGGCGGTGCGCTTGAGAGCGTGTCACGCGCCGAGTCGGACACGGGACCTTGCTCCTTCGTCTGCATCATGCGTCGTCCGTGGCTCAGCGTAGTCGGCGCACCCGGGGCCGGTCGTCGATGCGATCCACGAAGGCGCTGCGCGCCCGGTCCCCGACCGCCGACGCCCTCAGTGCTCGGGGAGCCACCTGGCGTACGGCGTCCCCCGAAGGAAGCCGACGAGCTGGTCGTAGTTGGCCACCGACTCGCGAAGGGCGGGCGGCGAGATCTTGGCGAATCGGCTGCGGGTCCCGGGTGCCGGCTGGGGCAGATCGAGATACGCGCACACGCGCTGCAACGTGGTCTGCTGCAGCGACTCGTGCGCCAGGGCGCTCTCGTAGGTCAACGCCAGGTGCGGGACCCCGGCAAGCGCGACATCCTCGAACCGTGCAAGAGCCTCGCTCTGCTCGATCCAGCGCATCAGCTCGTCGCGTGCGACGGTGACGCTCCGATCGACAGCAGGGTCCGCGGAGGCCCGATGGAAGCCGAGCTGCCGCGCCCGGATGTTCGACACGGCGTGCTCGACCACGTTGTCACGGGTGAGATGGAGGACTCTGAATCCGTCGCGGTTCAGGTCGCGCACGAACTCCTCACGCCGCCGCAACGGTTGCACCTCCGACACCTGGTAGCTGAGGATCTTGCAGCCGTACACGGGAGACTGCGACCTGGCACACATGGCATGCACGTGCTGGCGCGGGAACAGCACCCGCCGGCGCAGGATCTCGTCGTCGCACTGCACGTGCTGCTGCGAGTCGAGCAGGCTCACCAGGGTGGTGCTGCCGGAGCGTCCGCGCCCGAAGATCACGAATCGCACGGGGCTGAGCTGGTCGCGCGCAACGCGCTGGTGCACAAGCCGACCGAGATGCCGGGCCTGGAAGCGCAGCTCGCCCGGCGCCATGATCGGAAAGTACCAGGGGGATGGCCAGAGTCGCCCGTCGTGCAGGTGCCGGCCGCGGCCGGGACTCCTGACGGCTTACGCGATACCCCAGCCGTCGAAACCCTCGCCCAGGAACACGCGAACGCGGGCCACGTCCTGCCGGAGGTCGTCCTCGAGTCGCCGCAAGGTGTCAGGGGGGAGCTCGGCGGCGGCCTGCAGGTCCTCGACCCGCCGGGTCGAGAACCGCTTGTACAGGGACTTCAGCGGGGACGGCGCGATCCGGCTGGCCAAGCTGCGGCCGGGGACCGCCTGGATGCGTTGGTCGAAGGGGCGGGCACCGGGTCGGTCCCGGGTGGTGTGGAACTCACTGAACACCTCGGCGGGGACCTGCTCCGGATCGACACCGACGAACTGGTACACGCGCTTGATGGTTGCGACGCGTTCGTTCCGTAGCTGGTCTGACGTGAGCACGAGCAGCTGCTCGCGGGGGAAGTGCTCGAGGTAGTAGTCGATCTGAAGGCCGTAGCGACTGTTGTCGACGTACTGCGGCATCGCCGCCAGGACATCCGCGAGGGGCCGCGCCTCCTTGCCTCGGAGTACCGCGTGGAAGTACTGCGACCGGATGCGATCGATCGGGTGGCGGACCACGTAGAGCAGACGGACGTCAGGCAGCACCTCGGCGATGCGCTGCGGGGTGTCGTGAAATCGGGGGAACTTCGTGTAGCTCGTCGACGCCTCGCCGCGGGCGACCGCGTCGCCGGCCTCGGCGAACAACGACTCGTACCACCCAAGACCCATGGCGTACCGGTCCGGTCGGGTGAAGAAATCAGGCTCCTTGTCGTGCGTGACGAAGCCTTCGGGGTGCGCACCGAGGTACCGGGCGAGACTGGTCGTGCCGGATTTCATGGCACCGATCACCAGGAAGTTGGGCAGCACAGTGGTAGGAGAGCCTAGCGAAGCCTCGGCGATGCACCCGGATGGAAGGATGGTCCCCGCCGCCGGCCGCACCCGGCAAACGGGCGGTGCCCAACCAACTGATCTGGAGTCCTGACGTGTCAGAACCGAACGGCGAGCGCGTCGCCGCGATCAGCGCTGAGCTCGCTGAGTTCATCGTCAACGACCTCAACTGGGACGGCACGACGGAGGACCTCCTGGCCGAGGACCGGGTGGCGCTGCCCGAGATCCTCGACTCCACGGACCTGCTGGAGCTCGCCGGGTTCCTCGAGGACACGTACGGCATCGC
>JACCYY010000033.1 GCA_013696235.1 Sporichthyaceae bacterium
GGCCGGTCGTGCTGGTCCGACGGTCGATCGGGGAGGTGCTCCGCCGCGAGCGCCAGCAGCAGGACCGAACGCTGCGTGAGGTGTCCGCGGCCGCGCGAGTGAGCCTCGGGTATCTCTCGGAGGTCGAACGCGGCCAGAAGGAGGCCTCGTCCGAGCTCCTGGCCGCGATCTGCGGCGCGCTGAACCTTCCACTGTCGTTCGTGCTCCGCGAGGTCAGCGACGATCTTGCGGTCGCCGAGGGCATCGGGCCCCGGCGCGCACACCCCTCCGCGCGGGCTGGCGACGTCGTCGCCGCAGCTTGACGGACGGTCACGGGCGGAAAGCGCGTTCCGGATCCATCGAGCGGAGCGAGATGACGGGCGTCGACGAGCACATCGAGGTCGAGATCAAGTTCGACGCGGCCGAGGACATCGGGTTGCCGGACTTGGCCGAGATCCCCGGCGTCGCCTCGATCGGGAAACCACTCGAGCAGCACCTGTCGGCCACCTACTTCGACACCCCGGACCTCCGCCTCGCGCGGCATGGCATCACGCTTCGCCGTCGCACCGGCGGAGCCGACGACGGATGGCATCTGAAGCATCCGAAGGTCGGCGACGCGCGCGTCGAGGTGCATCGGCCACTCGGCCGGTCGACCCGTACGCCACCGCGTGCACTAGCCGACCTGGTCCGGGTCCACGTCCGCGACACCCGTCTGGTCTCGGCTGCCACGCTGACGACGCACCGGTTGGCCACGCCGCTCCTCGACGGGCGCGGTGCAGTGCTGGCCGAGGTTGCCGACGACCGGGTCGAGGGCCAGGTCGCCGGAGTCGCGAGCCCGGTGACGTGGCGCGAGATCGAGGTCGAGCTCGTCGGCGGTTCCCGGACGATCCTCATGGCAGTCGGTGATCGTCTGCGGCAGGCCGGCGCCGTGCCGGGGAGCTCGTCGTCGAAGCTGGCCCGCGTGCTCCGCACGGTCGGAGAGCCCGGCCCCTGGGTCAACCACGACGAGCCCGAGACCAGATCCGACGCTGGGTCGATCCTGCGCGCTCACCTCACCGAGCAGGTCGCGGCCCTCGTCCGCCGGGACCCGCTCGCCCGGATCGACGCCCCCGATGCCGTGCACAAGATGCGGGTCGCGACCCGGCGGCTTCGCAGCGCGCTCGCGACGTTCCGTCCACTGCTGGACCGCGAGTCGATCGAGCCCGTCCGTGACGAGCTGCGGTGGCTCGGCCAGGTGCTCGGCGGACCCCGCGACGAGGAGGTCATGCATGCGCGCCTGCTCGAGCTCCTCGCTGCCGAGCCGCCCGAGCTCGTGCTCGGACCGGTCCGCCGCCGCGTCGACATCGAGCTCCGCGCCCGGCACCGTACGAAGCACCGCCAGCTCGTCGCCGAGCTCGACGGACCGCGCTACTTCCGCCTGCTGGACGAGCTCGACGCGCTCGCATTGCGGCCACCTCTGACCGGCCAGGCGGCCGAGCCGGCCGTGGACGTGCTGCCGTCCCTGGTCGCGCGGACAAGACGTCGGCTCCTCGGGCTCGCCGCAGAAGCCGACGCCGCCGCCACAGCGGACGCCCGCGCCGTCGCGCTGCACGACGTCCGTAAAGCGGCCAAACGCTCCCGCTACGCCGGCGAGGCGGTCGCACCGGTGTTCGGCGCGAAGGCGACCCGGTTCGCCGCCGAGATGGAGCGCCTGCAAGAGGTGCTGGGCGAGCAGCAGGACAGCCTTGTCACCCGCGGGGTGCTCCGCGAGCTCGGTGTCCAGGCACACCTCGCCGGTGAGAACGGGTTCGCGTTCGGGCGCCTGCATGGCCTCGAGGTCGGGCGGGCGGAGCGGGCCGAGGCTGGGTACGCCGACGCGCTGGCCGCGGTCGCAGGCAAGCCCCCTCGATGGCTGCGCTGAGCACGCTGAGCTGGAACGAGCGAACGCGCGAAAGGCCCCGCCGGTCGGCGGGTCCTCTCGCTCGCAGGGCTGTGGGACTCGTCAGCCGCGCGAGCGGCTGCGGCTGCGCCGGCTGCGCGACCGCTTGGACGGCTACCGGCGGGTGGTGTCCGCGGTGGCAGTGGTGGGGGCGAGTGCGGCGAAGGTCAGGATCTCCCGCGCGGGTCGAGCCCGGTCCCGGTCTGCACTCCACTGCCGAGCGTGCCGCCAATCCTCGCGGCTAAAGGCGGCGGCATGCGACCTGAGCGATCTGGCTGAGCCGACCGAGGTGGCCGGTCAGGCGCGCAGGCGGAGGCCGCGAGGCGTGGCCCGGAACCCGGCCGCCTCGAGCGCGTGCGCCAGCGGCGAACCAGCCACCTGGTCACCGTCGGCCCGCTCGACCCGGAGCCCGGTCAGCGCACCCTCGCGGACCGCGAGAGCGAGGGCGTCGGCCGCGGACTGGATGATCTGGTCGTCGTCGGACCACGACAGCAGACTGCGACCACCACGCTCCACGTAGAGCGCGAGCGCGCCGTCGACCAGCACCACGAGCGCTCCGGCCTTGCGCCCGGGTCGGTGCCCACCACTCGTCACGCCGTCGACGCTGGGCCGGTCCGGCCAGCCGAGCGCCGCGCCGTAGGGGTTGGCCGGGTCGGTCGCGGCCAGGACCACCGTGCGGGGCGTGTCGCCGGGCCGTTCGCGCCCGATCCCCGCGCGGATCCGGTCGACGGCACCGGGGAGCGAGAACTGCGCGGCGCCGAGCCCTTCGACGACGTAGCCACGCCGCGCCCGCCCGGCCTCCTCGAACGCCGACAGGACGCGGTAGATCCCGCTGAACCCGCCCTCGACGCCCTCCGCCTGCACCGCACCCCGCGTGAGCACGCCGTGCCGGTCGAGCAAGGTCTCGGCGAGTGCGTACGCGCGGCGGGTCTCGTCACCGTCCCTGGACGGGGTGCGGGACCAGCGTCCGGCTACCGATGGCGGCCCGGTGCGGCTCGGCAGACCCGGCCTGGCCGGTCGGCCGTACCGGCTGCGGGCCGGGCGACTCGTGGCGCGGTTGCGGCTCGAGCCGGACACCAGCGCGCGGACCGGTGCGAACGTGTCGTTCGTGAGCCAGCCCGCCCAGACGAGGTCCCAGAGCGCGCCGGCGAGCTCGCCGTCGTCGGTCGAGGCGACGCGGTCGGCGAGGGTCCGGAAGAAGAGGGCGGCATCGCCGTCGAGGGCGGCCAGCACCGCGTCGTGGAGTGGCGAGTCGGCGAGCTCGACCGGGGCTGGCAGCAGGAGGGGTGCCGCGTCGGCCGTCGCGAGCACGATCCAGCCGTCGTTGCCCGGCAGCGACCCGTTCCCGGCCCACAGCACCTCGCCCGCGGCGGTGAGCTCGTCGAGCATGGTCGGGCTGTAGTCAGCCACGCGTGCGGGCAGGACGAGCCGTTCGAGCGTGGTGGCCGGCAGCCGGGCCCCCTGCAGCTGCTCGATCACGCGCAGCGCACCGTCGACCCCGGACAGGCGGGACCCGACGTGCTGCCAGCCGGGCAGGAACCGGCCGACCGCGACCGGCGGGACCGGCTCGGCCTCCTTGCGTAGCGCGGCGACCGACAGCCGCCGCAGCCGGCGCAGGACCACGGCATCGCACCACTCGGTCCCGCCGGCCGCCGTACCGGCGCGGAACGCACCGCTCACCACCCGGCCGGAGGCGGCGAGGCGGACGAGGGTGTCGTCCACCGGCGCGACCCCGGTGCCGAGACGCTGAGCGACCTCGCCGGGCAGGAACGGTCCGTGGGTGCGGGCGTACCGCGCGACCAGGTCACCGAGGGCATCGCGCACCGGCGCCAGGAACGCCTCCGGGACCCCGATCGGCAGCGGGACGCCGAGTGCGTCGCGCAGCCGCCCGGCATCCTCGACGGCAGCCCAGCGCTCCTCACCGGTGATGCGCACCCGGATCGCACGGCGGGCGCTCTCCAGCTCGACCAGCCAGGCCGGCTCGGCACCTCGCTGCACCGCGTCGGCCGTCGTGATCGGCCCGACCAGGCGCAACAGGTCGGCGGTGTCCTCCACGTGGCGGACCCGGCGATCCTCGGTGAGCCACTGCGCCTCGGCCTCGACCTGATCGAGCGCCGCCGGGTCGAGCAGCTCGCGCAGGTCGGCCTCGCCGAGCAGCTCGGCGAGCAGGCTGGAGTCCAGCGTGAGGGCCGCGGCTCGCCGCTCGGCCAGCGGGTTGTCGCCCTCGTACATGAACGCGGCGACGTAGCCGAAGAGCAGTGACCTTGCGAACGGCGACGGCTGGTCGGTGTCGACCTCGACCACCCGGATCCGGCGGGCGGCGATGTCCCGCATGAGCTCGACCAGCCCGGGGACGTCGAACACGTCCTGGAGGCACTCGCGGACCGTCTCCAGGATGATCGGGAACGAGCCGTACTCGCTGGCGACGCTGAGCAGCTGGGCCGATCGCTGGCGCTGCTGCCACAACGGGCTTCGACGCCCCGGCGTACGACGGGGGAGCAGCAGCGCGCGGGCTGCGCACTCGCGGAACCGGGCGGCGAACAGGGCCGAGCCGCCCAGCTCGTCGGTCACGATGCGCTCGACGTCGTCCGGCTCGAGGGTCACGGCGATGTCTGGTGCCCTGCTCAGGTCGGGACCGGCATCGCCCCACGCGCCCACGTCGGGGATGCGCAGCACGATGCCGTCGTCGGCGTGCATCGCCTGCACCTCGACGCCGAACCGCTCCCGCAGCTGTGCCCCGAGCGCGAGCGCCCAGGGCGCGTGGACCCGACCGCCGAGCGGGGAGTGCAGGACGACGCGCCAGTCGCCGAGCTCGTCGCGGAAGCGCTCCACCACGATGGTCCGGTCATCGGGCAGGCGTCCGGTGGCCCGGCGTTGCTCGGCGAGGTACGCGGTGAGGTTGCCGACCGCCCACGGGTCGAACCCGACGCCCGCGAGGCGCGCCCCGATCGCGGCGTCGTCGAGACCGGTGATCTCCCGGGAGAACGCGCCGATCGCGCGCCCGAGCTCGACCGGCCGGCCTGCGGCGTCGCCCTTCCAGAAGGGCAGCCGCCCGGGCTGGCCGGGTGCCGGCACGACCAGCACCCGGTCGTGGGTGATGTCCTGCACCCGCCACGACGTCGACCCGAGCGTGAACACGTCGCCCACCCGCGACTCGTACACCATCTCCTCGTCCAGCTCGCCGACCCGCCGACCTCCGCGGGCGTCGCCGCCGGCGAGGAACACGCCGAACAGCCCGCGGTCGGGGATCGTGCCGCCGCTGGTCACGGCGAGGCGCTGCGCGCCGGGGCGGCCCCGCAGCGTGCCGTCCGTGCGGTCCCAGACCAGGCGCGGTCGGAGCTCGGCGAACTCGTCGCTCGGGTAGCGCCCGGAGAGCATGTCGAGCACGGCCTCGTACGCGCTCCGCGGCAGCGAGGCGTACGGTGCAGCGCGCCGGACCAGGTCGTAGAGCGCCTCCACGTCCCACTCGTCGATCGCGACCATCGCCACCACCTGCTGGGCGAGGACGTCGAGCGGGTTGCGCGGGTAGCGCAGCGACTCGATCTCGCCGTCGCGCATCCGCTCGGCCACGACCGCGGTGGGGACCAGCTCGCCCCGGTGCTTCGGGAAGATCACCCCCGTGCTGGTCGCGCCGACCTGATGACCGGCCCGGCCGATGCGCTGCAGCCCGCTGGCGACCGAGGGCGGGGGCTCGACCTGGATCACCAGGTCGACCGCACCCATGTCGACGCCGAGCTCGAGGCTGCTCGTCGCCACGACGGCCGGGAGCCGACCGGCCTTGAGCTCCTCCTCGACGATCGCGCGCTGCTCCTTGGAGACCGAGCCGTGGTGGGCGCGCGCGATGTCCACCGGTGCGCCCCTGGATGCGCCGCTCTGCGCGATCGCCTCGGCCGGCGCGGAGTCGTACGGGAGCAGTTCACCGGTCTGGCGCCCGTGCGCGATCTCGTTGAGCCGGGCGGTCAGCCGTTCGGCCAGCCGCCGCGAGTTCGCGAAGACGATCGTCGAGCGGTGCTGCTCGACCAGGTCGACGATGCGGGCCTCGACGTGCGGCCAGATCGAGGCGCGTGGCGCCGGTCCGGCGGCCTCGAGCAGCGGGTCGACGTCTCCGACTCCACCGTCGACGAGGTCGCTCACCGAGCTCGGGGCGTTGGCCCCGTTGGGTGCCGAGGCCGCGAGGTCGCTGAGGTCCTCCACCGGGACCACCACGGTCAGCTCGACCTGCCGGGCTGCCGGCGGCTGCACGATCACCACCTCGCGGGTCGCGCAGAGGAATCGGGCGACCTCCTCGCGGGGTCGGACGGTCGCGGACAGCCCGATGCGCCGGGCCGGCTCGTCGAGCAGCGCATCGAGCCGCTCCAGCGAGACGGCGAGGTGCGCGCCGCGCTTGGTGCCGACGACCGCGTGCACCTCGTCGACGATCACGGTCTGGACGCCGCGCAGCGTCTCGCGGGCCTGGGCGGTCAGGAGGAGGAACAGCGACTCCGGCGTGGTGATCAGGATGTCCGGTGGGTGTGCCGCGAGCCGCCGTCGCTCGTCGGCGGGGGTGTCGCCGGAGCGGAGCCCGACGGTGATGTCGGGCACCCGGACGCCCTGCCGGGCGGCTGCGTGCCGGATGCCGGTGAGCGGGGCCCGGAGGTTGCGCTCGACGTCGACGGCGAGCGCCTTGAGCGGGGAGATGTACAGCACGCGGCAGCGTCGGGCCGGGTCGCTCGACGGTCCCTGCCCGGCCAGCTGGTCGAGCGACCACAGGAACGCCGCCAGCGTCTTGCCCGATCCGGTCGGGGCGATCACCAGCGCGTCCTTGCCGCCGGCCACCGTGGTCCAGGCGAGCTCCTGCGCCGGAGTGGGCGCCTCGAAGGCGCCGGTGAACCACTCGCGCGTGGGCGCCGAGAACAGCTCGAGGGCGGCCCGGCCCTGTCGGTCATCCCCGACCGCGTCGCTGCTCACCTCGTCATCCTGCCTCGCGACACCGACAGCAGTCGCCTGGGCGATACTCGCCCGGTGCGGAGGACGGAGTTCTGGACACGGATGCGGCGCGCGCTGGGTGACGCGTACGCCGATTCCTACGCCCGCGACCAGCACCTGCGCTCCCTCGACGGCCGCACACCGCAGCAGGCCCTGGACGAGGGCGAGGACACCAAGACGGTGTGGCGGGCCGTCTGGGCCGAGCTGGAGCTCCCCGCGTCGGAACGCTGACCGACCAGCCCGATCCTGCCGATCAATGGGCGTCGAGGGTGGCCACTCGCCGGTCTCAGCAGCACGCCGCGCCCTTCGATCAGTCGGCTGGCGGCGGGAAGGGCGGTCGACTGCCGCGCTGAGCGGGGATGCTCACTCCGGTTTCGGCCCGGGCGTCGACGTCAGGGCTCGACGTTTGCACCGGCCGTCGCACTACGCTCCGTCACGACCGTCGACCTCGGAGGCACGCATGCCCGGATCGTCACGAAGCTGGCCCGTACTCGGCGCGTCAGCAGCGGCGCTGGTCGGCGCGCTGGCCAGGCCCGCGGTCGGCGCCGCGCCGACAACGACCGCGCCGCCACCAGCGCCGACCGGACCGCGCTGGCCGACGCGACCCGGGCGGCGTCTCCGGCCGGACCCTGGTACGGAGCTCAGCCTCGACCCGCGCGCGAGCAGCGTGACGCTGCCGGCGGTCGGCGGCTGACGCCGGCATGAGCTTCTGGAC
>JACCYY010000061.1 GCA_013696235.1 Sporichthyaceae bacterium
GATCGGCTACATCCTGATCGGCGCCGGCATCCTCGGCCTGATCCTGACGATGCTCGTGTTCGGTCCGCGCCGTCGGACCAGCGTCGAGCAGCGTCGCGTCTACGACGAGCGGCCCGCCGACGGCACGATCGTCGAGGAGCGTCGCCGGTACGACGACGGCGGCAACCCGCCGCTGTAGACCGTCCGCGGGACGTCCGCACCGCAAGGTAGGTCGAACGGGTCAACTCGTCCGGTGGGACGGGTGGGCCCGTTCGCTGTGTCGCCAGTCGCCGACGGCGGGGACGGGACAAGAACTCCGTGGTTCGACGGTCGCCGGGTCCGTAGTGTGCCGGCGTGGAGATCCGGACGCTCGACCCTGACGACCTCGACGCTGCGCTGGACGTACGGAGCCGGTCGTTCGGCGTTCTGTCGACCGAGTCGGCCACCGAGTGGAAGGCGATGAACACCCGGGCGATCGAGTCCGAGCGCGCTGTCGGCGCCTACTCCGGCGTCCGGCTCGTCGCGATCGCGAGGATCAACGACTTCACCCAGTGGTGGTCCGGGCGATCCATGCCGATGGCCGGGGTGGCCGGGGTCGTCGTCGCGCCGGAGCACCGTGGGCAAGGCGTCGGCACCGCGCTCATGCATGTCGTCCTCGAGCGTGCCCGAGTGCTCGGCTACCCGGTCTCGGCGCTCTACCCGGCCACGATCCCGCCCTATCGAGCTGCCGGCTACGAGCTGGCCGGGGTCGAGCACAAGATCACCATCGTCCCGGACGCCGTGCGCGAGCTCGCCCGCCGCCCGGAGGTCGAGATCAGACGGGCCACCTCGGCCGACACCAAGGAAGTGCTGGAGATCATGAACGGCCTGCACGAGCGGCACCGCGACAGCGGCCCGATCATGTTCCCGCACGACGAGTGGGTCGACGAGCTCGAGGACGAGGACAACTTCAGCTACCTCACCGACGACGGGTTTCTCATGTACGGCTGGGACGGCTCCGGTGGGTTGCAGGTCCACACCCTCGTGGGTGGTTCCGAGGAGACGCTGCGCGCGTTCTGGTCGATCGTGGGGTCGGGCTCCTCGGTCGCAAAGTCGATCTCCGCGGTCGTCTCACCCCACGACCCGATCCGCTGGCTGCTCCGGGACAAGGGCCTCGCGCTCGACGCGCCGGCGTGGTGGATGATCAGGCTGCTCGACGTCCAGGCCGCCATCTCCGGGCGGGGTTTCCCGGCTGGTACCAGCGTCGACGTGCCGCTGGAGCTCGCCGATCCGCAGATCACCAGCAGTGCCGGACGCTTCCGCCTCACCGTCGATGACGGTGTCGGCGCGCTCGAGCCGGACCGCACGACCCGCCCTGCGCTGCAGCTCGGCCCGAACGGCCTGGCGGCGCTCTACGCCGGTACGCCGCTGGCCACCCTGCGCCGGTCCGGACTGGCCGCCGGTGGCCGGGTTGGCGACGACGACGCCCTCGACGCCGCGTTCGCCGCCCGACCGTTCATGCTCGACTACTTCTGAGCGGCTCCCAATGACCACAGATCATTGGGTCAGGCGGGACGGCGGAACTCGACCACGCGGAAGCGGTTCGCGACAAAGGCCGCGTCGGTGTAGACGGAGTTCGCGGCGGGGTTGAACCCGGTGCCGTGGAGGTCCGAGAACGCGGCGGTCTGGTTCACGTACACGCCTCCGGTCAGGTTCTCCGAGAGCAGCACACCGATCTGGAGCGCGACCTCCTCCGCCCGAGCCAGCACCCGCTCGTCGGTCGAGTAGATGCTCGCGGTGAGCCCACCGTGCTCGGCCACGCCGTCATGCAGCACCTGCAGGCTCTGCTCGGTGGAGTCGGTGGTGATCATGAAGGCCACCGGGCCGAAGCACTCCGTGAGGTACGCCTCGCTGTCGGCTGCGTCGACCTTGATGATCGCCGGCGTACGGATCGTGGCGTCGGCGAAGCGCGGGTGCGCGAGCGGGGACGCCTCTCGCACCACGGTCCCGTGCGAGCCCGCGCCGTCCGCGCGCTCGCGGACGTCGTCGCTGACCAGCGCTCCGGTGATCTCCACGCCACGTGCCGGGTCACCGAGCAGATGGTCAACTGCCGCAGCCAGGTCCTGAGCCACCTCGTCCGCGCTCTTGGGCCCGGCGTCGGTGGGGATGCCATCCCGCGGAAGCAGGAAGTTCTGCGGCGCGGTGCACATCTGGCCCGAGTAGAGCGAGAGCGAGAAGGCCAGGTTCGCCAGCATCCCGGCGTAGTCGTCCGTGGAGTCGATCACCACCGTGTTCACGCCGGCCTTCTCCGTGTAGACCAGTGCCTGCGTGGCGGTGTCCTCGAGCCACACACCGAACGCGGTCGAGCCGGTGAAGTCGATGATCTTGATCTCCGGCCGCACCGCCAGGGTCTTCGCCAGACCCTCGCCCGGCGCCTCGGGTGCGAGCGTCACGAGGTTCGGGTCGAAGCCCGCCTCGGCCAGCACCTCCCGAGCCACCTGCACCGAGATCGCGAGCGGCAGCACGGCGCGCGGATGCGGTTTCACCACGACCGCGTTCCCTGTCACCAGGCTGGCGAACAGCCCCGGGTAGCCGTTCCACGTCGGGAACGTGCTGCACCCGACCACCATGGCCACCCCGCGGGGCACGACGGTGTAGCGCAGGTCGAGCACGATCGGATCGCGCTTGCCCTGCGGCTTCTCCCAACGCGCTGTGGAGGGCAGCTTGGTCATCTCCGCCAGCGCGTACGCGACCGCCTCGAGCGCGCGGTCCTGCGCGTGCGGCCCGGCTGCCTGGAACGCCATCATGAACGCCTGGCCGGTCGTGTGCATGACCGCGTGGGCGAGCTCGAACGAGCGGGCGTTGATCCGGGCCAGGACCTCGACGCACACCGCCGCTCGCGCTGCGGGCCCGGCGTCGCGCCACGCCGGCATCCCGGACCGAGCCGCGGCGAGGAGCGTGTCGAGATCGGTCACGTGCGGGTATGTCACGCCGAGCTCGATCCCGTACGGGCTCCGCTCGCCGCCGACGGTGTCCGTCGCGCCGGGGGTCTCGAGCTCGAACGGCGATCCGAGCAACGCCTGGAAAGCCGTCTCCGCGGACGGCATCGCCTCGCCGCCGTACGCCTTCGGGTGCTCCGGATAGGCCGACCAGTACGTCCGTTCGCGGACCGCCTGCATCGCCCGGTCGAGCAGTTCGCGGTGCCGATCGACCAGGTTGGCGGGGCTCGACGCGATCTGGGTCTCGCTCATGGTCGGCGGCTCCTCGCTGCGTGACGTTGCTGCGGTCGGTACGTTGCGGTGACTGGCGCTGGCGGTGCGAGGCTAACCGCTCGACCGCGCTGGCAGCAGCGAGGACCAACGACCCGGAGGACACCGGCTGATGGCGACGCCCGACGGGACGCTCCTGACGGTGGCGGTCATCGGGGCCGGGACGATGGGCGCCGGGATCGCGCAGGTTGCCGCGGTCGCCGGCCACGAAGTCCTCCTGCACGACGTCGACCCCACGGTCGCCGACCGAGCGGTCGCCGGGATCGGCGTGGCACTCGACCGGCTCGCGCGGTTGGGCCGGATCAGCGCCGGTGACCGCGCCGCGGCGGTCGGACGGGTCCGGGTGGCCACCGCGCTCGCCGACGTCGCGGCGGCCGGCCTCGTGGTCGAGGTCGTGGTCGAGCGGCTCGACGTGAAGCGCCCGCTGTTCGCCGACCTCGAGGCCGTCGTCGGGCCCGACACGATCCTCGCGTCGAACACCTCGTCACTCTCGATCACCCAGATCGCGACCGGTCTCGAGCATCCGGATCGGGTCGTCGGTATGCACTTCTTCAACCCGGCACCCGTGCTCGCCCTGGTCGAAGTGGTCTCCGGGGCGGCGACCGACCCGGCCGTCGCCGACCGGGTGGTCGCCCTGGCCGAGGCGTGGGGCAAGACGCCCATCCGGACGACCTCCACGCCCGGGTTCGTGGTGAACCGGGTGGCCCGGCCGTACTACGGCGAGGCGTTCCGCGCGTACGAGGAGGGCGTCGCCGACCCGGCCACGATCGATGCCCTGCTGCGGGAAGCCGGCGGTTTCCGGATGGGGCCGTTCGAGCTGACCGACCTGATCGGCCACGACGTCAACGCCGCGGTGTCGCACTCGGTGTGGTCGGCGTTCGGGTACGACGCCCGGTTCACCCCGTCGATGGCCCAGCGGGCGCTGGTCGACGCAGGCCGGCTCGGGCGCAAGTCCGGGCGCGGCTGGTACACGTACGACTCCGACGGCGCGCCGATCGACCGACCGGAGCCGGCAACTGCGCCACCCGCCGAACCCCCCGCCTTCGTCGTCCGGCTCGACGACCGGCTGGCGCCCCTGGTCGAGCGGGCCGCGGCCGGTGGCGTCGAGTCAGACGCGGACGCCTGGACGTACGTGTCGAGCACCCAGCCCATCGAGTGGGCCGAGGGCAGCCAGCCGTTTCGCCACCCGATCACCGGCGAGCCGCTCCAGGGCGGCGTCGTGACGCCGAACGGCGGCCTCCTGCGGCTCACCGACGGGCGGACGGCGACCGAGCTCACCGGCCAGAGCCTGCGGAACGTGTTCGTGCTCGACGTCGCCGCCGACCTCACCACGGCAAGCCGCGTCGCGCTGGCCGTTCCGCACGGGGCACCGCCCGACGTCACCGGCGAGGTGGTGGGGTTCCTGCAGGCGGCGGGGCTGGCGGTCAGCGTCGTCGACGACAACCCCGGCCTGGTGGTGGCCCGGACGCTGGCGATGCTGGTGAACCTCGCCGCCGACGCCGTCCACCTCGGGGTCGCGACCGCCGCCGACGTCGATCTGGCCATGACCAAGGGGGTCAACTACCCGTACGGACCGCTCGCCTCGGGCGACCGGCTCGGCCCGGCCTGGGTCGTCGAGGTGCTGGACCACCTGTCGGCCGCGTACGGGGACGGGCGGTACCGGGTCTCACCTTGGCTGCGGCGGCGCGCGCAGACCGGCCGGTCGCTGCGGTGAGCACGCCGGACGACGTCGCCCGGGCCAGCGCCGAGCGCATGTGGACCGCCGACACCGCGTCCCGCGATCTCGGCATGCGGATCGAGGAGGTCCGGGCCGGCTACGCCCGGCTGTCGATGACACTCGCGCCACGCATGGCGCAGGGCCACGGCACCGCGCACGGCGGCTTCGTCTTCGCCCTCGCGGACTCCGCCTTCGCGTTCGCGTGCAACTCGTACGGCCCGACGACCGTGGCGGCGAGCTGCGACATCACCTACCTCCGGCCGGGCGTCGTCGGCGACGAGCTGGTCGCCGAGGCGGTCGAGCGCGAGCGGTACGGCCGCAACGGCATCTACGACGTCAGCGTCCGCCGGGTGTCCGACGGCGTCGTGATCGCCGAGTTCCGCGGCA
>JACCYY010000064.1 GCA_013696235.1 Sporichthyaceae bacterium
ATCTACCGCGAGGTGATCGTGCCTCGGCAGGAAGCTTCGTAGGCGCTCGGCTTCCACGAACGAATTGAAGTACTTGAACATGCGCTGGACCCGTGGCCACGCCTCGGGCAGCACGGATTGCAGACGAGCCGCTGCTCGGCCAGGAGGACGAGCTGTGCGCGCCGCTGCACCTCCTCAGCGGCACGCTCGCGCGCGATCTGCTCGGGATCGCGGTCACTGACCGGCTGGGCCATCTGCCCTCCTCGGGTGCTCGTCGGGCTCGCGGCTCACCGTAGGCGACGGGCAAGCGCAGTCTGTGGATCGCTAGAACACCACGTCGCCGTCGGGGCCGGGCTGGAGCCGGCGGCCGAAGAGCACCCAGGCGATCAGGCCGACGACGGCCGCGATCGGCAGCCAGAGCCCGAACCCCAGGACGACCAGGCCGAGCACGATCGACCCGTAGTCACCGGTGTCAGCGGCCGAGGCACCGGGCGCGAGGAAGAACGGCAGTGCGACGGTGCACACGACCATGAGTGGCAGGACCGCCCAGGAGCCTGCGGTGACCAGGCGGGCCACGGTCCGAGAGCGCCCGTCGGCCTGGCGCCGTACGGAGCGGTACCCCGCCAGGAGGGCGAACCCGGCCGCACCTGCGACGGTCGCCGCCGGCACCAGCCAGCCGACCAGCGGGGCGATGTCGAGCTGCGCGTCCTGCAGCTCGAAGGCGAGGCCGTGGCGCTTGCCGACGACGGCGACCCGGTCCTGGCTGCGCTCGAGCAGGACGTCGGTGAAGCCAGCCGCGCGCGCCCGCTCGAACACGTCGCCGACGTCGCCCTCGTCCGTGGGTTCGTCTGCGTTCGCCGTGATCGCCAGCGGCGGGTCGACCGTGGCTCGGACCTCGTTCGGGCCGAGCCCCACGGAGTCGACCGACAGCGTGCTGACATCGCCGGCAACCGTGGTCGGCGGGAGCAGGGCCGTCGCAACCGTGCCGAGGTCGTCCGCGGTCGGCTGCGGCGACAGTGCCCACGCCGTGGTCGAGCCGGTGGCACCGCCGAGAACCAGCCCGCACAGGATTGCCGCCAGCAGCCGCGACTTGCGGATCCTCCGGGTCGGCGCGGCCGCCTCGGACGCCGGCTGGGCCGCGGACGCGGTCACGACCGCGGGCCGCGGCGCAACCGGCTGTGGAACTCCTCGACCCAGTCGTCGATCGGCCGGGCCGACTCGAACAGCCAGGTCGCGCCGGCGGCGGCGTACTCGGCGGCCGGAACCCCGGGCGCCCACGGCGAGACGACGTCCCAGCCTGGGCGGCGCTCGCCGCCGAGCGCGAGGTAGTCGGCGAGCTCCTGGGGTCGCAGCAGGTCGCGCCGGCCGATCGGGACCACGCCGTCCCAGTGCTCGGCCCGGCGCAGCGGGCGCTGGTTCGGCACGACACCCGCCACCCAGATCGGCGGTCGCGGTCGGGTGACCGGGCCGGGTCGCAGGTCGGCGTCTGCCTTGTAGTGCTTGCCCTCGTACGAGAACGGACCCCCGCGGAGCAGCCCGTCGAGCACGGCGAGCGCCTCGTCGAGCATCACGCCACGCGTACGCGGGTCGGACTCGTCACCGAACGCGCTGAAGTCCTCGACCGGCGGCTCGCCCAGGCCGACGCTGAACATCGTGCGGCCGCCGCCGCTGAGGTGGTCCAGCGTGGTCAGGTGCTTGGCGACGACCACCGGACGACGGCGGCTGAGCGGCGTGACAAGCGTGCCGATCAGCACGCGCTCGGTGACCTGGGCGATCGCGCCGAGCAGGACCCAGGGGTCGTGGACGTCGGGCCTGACGTCGGGCCGCCACTGCAGGTGGTCCCAGAGGAAGACGCCGTCCCAGCCTGCCGCCTCGGCGTCGACGGCCATCGAGACGACGGTCCGCGGGTCGGTGAACGGCGGGATGCTGATCGCGTACTTCATGGGCCAGACCGTACGGGTGCCGAGTGACACCCGTACGGCCGTGTGCCCTGGGTCAGGCCCGACTCAGCGCGACGTCGAGCGGTAACGGCGCACTCCGAGCGGTGCGAAGATCGCGACGATCACGACCGACCAGATCACGGTCAACAAGATCGGGTTCTCCGACGGCCAGCCTTGGACCGGCGGGCTCGGGTTGCCGAACAGCTCCCGCATGGCCTGGGTGATCGTGCTGACCGGGTTCCACTCGGCGACAGGTTGCAGCCAGCCGGGCAGCGCCTCGAGGGGGACGAACGCGTTCGACAGGAACGTGATCGGGAAGATCACGGTGAACGCGACCTGTTGCCCCACCTCGACGGTCGGCACCATCATGCCGAGCCAGACCCCGACCCAGGACATCGCGTAGGCGAAGAGGAGCGCCAGCGTGACGGCGACCAGGAACTCCCCGACGCCCGTGTGCACCCGCCACCCGACCGCCAGGCCGGACAGCATGAGCACGATCAGGATGCCGAGGTTGTAGACGACGTCGGACACCGTACGGCCGGTGATGAACGCGGATCGCGCCATCGGCAGCGATCGGAACCGGTCGATCAGGCCCTTCGCCATGTCGTCGACCATGCCGATCGCGGTCGTCGCGGCGGCGAACGCGAGGGTCTGGGCGAAGATCCCCGGCATGAGGTACTCGCGGTAGCTGCCGCCACCCGGGATCGGGATGGCTCCACCGAACACGAACGCGAACAGCAGGACGAACATCACCGACTGCAAGATCGCGAACGCGGCCAGCTCGGGGATACGCGGGATGCGCTTGAGGTTTCGCCAGGTCACGACGAGGGAGTCCGAAACCACTCCGCCACTGCGCGCGTCGTTGGCGGGTGT
>JACCYY010000096.1 GCA_013696235.1 Sporichthyaceae bacterium
TGGCGTGCACGGCACTGCGCTCGCGGGCGCTGGCGCGCGCGGTGTTCCGCTCGGCGAGGTGCAGGTGGACGTTCGCGTGCGCCCGGTCGCCGTACTCGGCGGCCAGCAGCGCCACCGTCGCGTGCCCGAGCGCGAACGTCGGGTCGAGCCGGACGGCGGTCTCGAGCTCAGCGGTTGCTCCGGCGTCGAGCCTGAGCACCCGCTCGATCCCGGCCCGGTAGCTCGCCGCCGCCTCGGCGCTGGTGGAGAGCAGGTTGCCCGCACGATCCTGGGGCATCTGCTCCTCCTCCACGACTGGGACGATCGGTGGCCTGCGCCGACGGCGCGGGTCTCCGACGATCGACTCGCTGGCCAGCCGCTGGGCCCGACTGAGGGTAGCGGGGAAACGGTCCGACCTGTCCCAGGCGAACGGACTCGCCCGAGCCGTTCCGCCTCGATCGGAGCCGGCCCCCTCCGTTCCGCGGAGGGGAGCAGCGTGTGTCGTCCCGGCTGCGACCTGTGCTGTTCACCTGACGTGGCATCTTTCGCTCGCTACAGTTCGGCCAGTCGGCGTGTCGGATTCAGGATCGGGGGGCGTGATGACCCAGGCTGTCAGTGGTGATCTCGGCGTCCTGCGCGGATCGATGACCGGGTCTGTCGTAGGTCCGGAGGACCCCGACTTCGACACGGTGCGACGAGTGTGGAACGGGGACATCGACTGCCGCCCGGCGGTGATCGCCCGCTGCGCGTCGACCGCGGACGTCGTCGCTGCCATCGCGTATGCCCGTGAGCAGGGGCTGGAGATCGCGGTGCGCGGTGGCGGGCACAGCATGTCGGGCTCGAGCGTCGTCGACGACGGGCTGGTGGTCGATCTGAGCTCGCTCGACCAGGTCACGGTGGAGCCGACCGCGAAGCGGGCCAAGGTTGGCGGCGGTGCTCTGCTCAGGGACGTGGACGCCGCGACCCAGGCCCATGGTCTCGCCGTCCCGGCCGGCTTGGTCAGCCACACCGGCGTCGCCGGCTTGACGCTTGGCGGGGGCATGGGCTGGCTGACGCGGATGGCCGGGCTGGCCATCGACAACCTGGTGTCAGCCGAGGTGGTGACAGCAGACGGTCAGGTCCTGCGGACCGACGAGCACGAGCATCCCGAGCTGTTCTGGGCGATCCGCGGGGGCGGCGGCAACTTCGGCGTCGTCACCGAGTTTGAGTTCCGCTTGCGGGAGGTCGGCCCGCTCGTGCAGTTCGCGATGCTCTTCTGGGGGCTCGCCCAGGGTCCTGCGGTCCTTCGGCTCGCCCGTGACCTGATCCCGGGCCTGTCCCGGAACGTCAACGTCGTCGTTGCCGGGCTGAATGCGCCGCCCGCCCCGTTCGTTCCGGAGCAGCACCAGTTTCAGCCCGGGTACGCGCTGCTGGTGACCGGTTTCGATTCGGCCGAGGAGCACGCCGAGGTCGTGGCGCGCATGCGGGCCGCCGTCCCCCCGCTCTTCGAGTTCGCCACGCCCATGCCCTACGTCGCGCTGCAGCAGATGATCGACGAGGCCAATCAGGCGGGTTTCCACTACTACGACAAGGGCACGTACGTGGAGGACCTGACCGACGAGGTGATCGACGCGGTCGCAGATCATCTACCGGACAAGACCTCGCCGCTGTCCGTCCTCCTGTTCTACCGCCTGGACCAGGCGTACTCCGACGTCGGCGAGCAGGACACCGCCTTCAGCGGCGGACGGTCCCCGTGCTACGGCGTCTTCATCGTCGCGGTCTGCCCGGCGCCGGAGATGCTGGCCACGGAACGGGCCTGGGCTCGGAAGTTCTGGGACGCGCTCCGCCCGCACTCGTTGGGCATCGGTGCCTATGTGAACGCGATGAGCGAGTTCGAGGAGGACCGCGTGCGCGCCGCCTACGGCCCTGACAAGTACGACCGGCTCGCTCGGACCAAGGCCGTGTACGACCCGACCAACGTGTTCCACCGCAACGCCAACATCAGACCCGCCTGATTCCCGGGACCGCGTTCTCGATGCCGGGACCCGCACCCGCGACGAACACCCGGCTGGTCACCCGGTGCGCGCCCGCGTAGACGTTCATCGTTTCGCCGCGGAGGAAGCCGACCAGCGTCATGCCGGTCTCGGCGGCGAGGTCGACGGCGAGGCTGGACGGGGCCGACACGGCGGCGAGCGTCGAGATCCCCGCTAGCAGCGCCTTCTGGACCAGCTCGAACGACGCGCGTCCCGAGACCAGCAGCACCAGCCCGCGACCCGGGACGCCGCCGGTCCGGAGCAGGTGGCCGACCACCTTGTCCACGGCGTTGTGCCGGCCCACGTCCTCGCGGAGCGCGACCAGGTCACCG